>CANGZG010000025.1 GCA_947458415.1 Comamonadaceae bacterium
GTGCAAAACATTGGCAAGAAGACCGAAGAAATGCTCAAGATGATTCCCGACACCACCATCAACACCATCGAGCGTTGTTCGGGTCATGCGGGAACCTACGGCGTGAAAAAAGCCACACACGCTTACGCCATGAAAATTGGCAAGCCGGTGGTCAAAGCCATGGCCACCATGAAAGACGGCAGCAAACCGGATTACATCAGTTCAGATTGCCCGCTGGGTGGACACCACATTGCCCAGGGGTTTGAAGCCAGCGGACAAGCCGTGCCTGAATTGCAGCACCCAATCAGTCTGGTGGCCAAGGCCTATGGCTTGACTTGATTGCTCTGTTTTGTAAAGAGAGAAACGCACATGCAAATCACTGGAAACATCACCGCCGACAGTCTCATGACTTTAGAGGCCTACAGCAAATTCCGCAAAAACCACAAAGCCGAAGTGTTGACACACCGCAAATTGCGTTCGGTGCATTTGGGCGAGCACATCACTTTGCAATTTGAAAGTGAAACCACGATCCGCTACCAAATCCAAGAAATGCTGCGCATTGAAAAAATATTTGAAGAAGAAGGCATTCAACAAGAGATTGATGCGTATGCACCGCTCATGCCGGATGGCAGCAATTGGAAAGCCACCATGCTGATCGAATACCCAGATGTGAATGAACGCAAGCGTGAACTCGCTCGACTCATTGGCGTGGAAGACCGCATGTTCATCGAGGTTGAAGGCCATGAGCGTGTTTACGCCATCGCAGATGAAGACCTCGACCGAGAAAACGATGAAAAAACGTCTGCGGTGCATTTTGTGCGGTTTGAGTTTTCTCCCGCCACCAAGGCCGCCATCAAAGCCGGCGCTGCCGTGAAACTCGGCTGCGACCACACCCATTACCCAGCGCACACCGCCATTTCTGCCGAAGCGCTGGCGTCGCTCGCAGGTGATTTGAAATAACCGCTGTCAGCCAAGACAGGCACTGACCGAGGCATGGCCTCATCGGACAGTTTGCGGTTGACAAAAGGTCAGCGTGAGCCAAATGCAAGCGAGGCTGACTGCCCCGATAATCCCGCCATGCTTTTTCTTCTGTCCCCCGCCAAATCACTCGACTACGCCTCGGCTTTGCCGGCCGTCACGGCGACCGCACCGCTGTTCGTGCCGCAGTCGTCAGAGTTGATAGGCACGTTGAAGAAAAAATCTGCGCGTCAAATTGCAGAGTTGATGGATTTGAGTGATGCATTGGCCACACTCAATGTGCAGCGTTACAAGGCGTGGTCACCTGTGTTCAATGAACAAAATGCGCGTCCTGCACTGTTGGCCTTCAATGGCGATGTTTACGAAGGTTTGGATGCCAAAAGCCTCACGCCAAAGCAACTGCAATGGGCGCAACAACATGTCGCCATCCTCAGTGGTTTGTATGGCGTGTTGCGTCCATTGGACCTGATGCAAGCCTACCGCCTTGAAATGGGCACGGCCCTCAAGCATGGCAAGCACCCCAACCTTTACCAATTTTGGGGTGCCCAAATCGCCGAGTACCTCAACCAACATCTCGCCCCACACAAAGACCCGGTCATCGTCAACCTGGCGTCACAAGAATATGCCAAAGCTGTTGACCGGCGGGTGTTGAAGGCGCGTGTCATAGAGTGCGTTTTTCAAGATCACAAAACCGGTCAATACAAGATCATCAGTTTTTTTGCGAAACGCGCGCGTGGTTTGATGGCCAGATTTGCCATCCAGCATCAGGTCAAAACCCCGAAAGCATTGGAAGCTTTTGATGCAGAAGGGTATGCGTTTGCGCCTGACGTTTCGCACGCGGACACACTGGTGTTTCGCCGTCACACCACCGATTGAGCAGCCACATGCAAATCTACGTCAACAACCTGCGCTTGCAAGTCGAAGACACCGGTGAGCGAGATCGCCCTGCGGTGTTGTTGATTGCTGGCATGTCCATGCAACTGATTGTGTGGCCTGACGCCATGCTCAAGGCGTTGCATGACGCAGGTTTTCGGGTGGTGAGGTTTGACAACCGGGACAACGGTTTGTCTGAATCGTTGGACGCGTTGGGAACGCCCAATTTGGGGTGGTTCATGTTGCAACAAAAATTGGGCTGGCAACCCCAACCGCCTTACACCATCGAAGACATGATGCGAGATGCATTGGGTGTGATGGACCATTTGCAATTGCAACAAGCGCATGTGGTGGGTGTCAGCATGGGTGGCATGATTGGGCAACGCTTGGCCGCTGCTGCGCCACACAGGCTTTGGAGTTTGACCAGCATCATGAGCACCAGTGGCGCCAAAGGGTTGCCTGGCCCCACCCCTGCCATGCGTCGGGTGTTGATGACGCCGCCCGCCCCTGCTGGCAGTGCTGCAGCACGCGCACAAGCCATGCGATTTGTGAATGCCTTGGCCGGTCCCGGCTTCGTTCATCCGGTCGGTTCACAAGCGCAATTGGTGGAAGACTCGTTACAACGCAGCCATCGACCCGCAGGTAGTTACCGACAAATGCTGGCCGCCATGGCGGATCGCGATCGCTGGCGTTTGCTGTCGCGCATCACGGCGCCCACCTTGGTGATTCACGGCACGGCTGACCCGTTGATTCCTTTTGCTTGCGCCCAAGACACTGCGGCACGCATACCCGGTGCCAAGCTCTTTGGCATTGAGGGCATGGGCCATGATTTCCCACCTGGTGCAGTCACCCAGTTGAATGCGCGATTGCTGCCTTTTTTGCAAGCCCACACCCCTTTATGAATTCACCTGACCAATCCTTGCTGGGCAAAACGGTGGGCTACGCCGATCAATACGACACCAGTTTGCTTTACCCCTTGCCGCGCGCCACACAGCGTGCAGACATTGGCGTCCACGGTCAACCCGTGTTTTTGGGCGCCGATGTGTGGACCGCGTACGAACTGGGTTGGCTCAATCTGCGAGGCAAACCTCAAGTGGCGATGGGGCGGTTCATCGTTCCATGTGAAAGCACGCACTTGGTCGAAAGCAAATCGCTCAAGCTCTACCTCAACAGTTTGAACAACACGCGTTTTGCTTCAGCAGACGAAGTGAAGCAAACCTTGCAAAACGATCTCAGCGCCGCGGTCTGGCAGGGTGGTGTGGTGCAGTCATCAGTTGGGGTGCAGTTGCTGCTGCCTGAACAATTTGGCCTTGAAAAAATCCAAGACATGCAAGGCGTGAACCTGGACCGGCTGGACCTGGACTGCACCCACTACCAGCCCGCCCCCGAATTGCTGAGTGCGGCATCAACTGAACAACCGGTGACCGAAACCTTGATCAGCCATTTGCTCAAAAGCAATTGTTTGGTGACCGGTCAACCCGACTGGGGCAGCGTCAGCATCAGCTACAGCGGGCCGCAAATAGAACAAGCGGGCTTATTGCAATACATCGTCAGCTTTCGCAACCACCATGAATTCCATGAACATTGCGTAGAACGCATTTACATGGACATCATGCGCCGGTGTCAACCCACCAAATTGTGTGTGCAGGCGCGTTACACGCGCCGTGGCGGGGTGGACATCAACCCGTGGCGAAGCAGCCATCCACAGGCCATGCCGCCGCAAATTCGCAACGCCAGACAATAAGCCCCAAGCCGCTAGTCTTTGAAACTTTTGAGGGTTGCCAAGTCGGGAAACACCGCCGCTTTTTTGGCTTGAAACGCAGCGATGGCTTGCTGGACATGGGCGTTGCTCCAAATGCCGCTTTGCAACCAACCCATTTGTTTCAACGCATCGTCCACGCTGTGGTCGCGCGCGTAATGCAATGCCTGTTTGGTGCCCCACAACGCCACGGGCGGCTTGGCCGCCATTTCTTGCGCGGCTTTCATGGCAGCGGCCAATGCAGAAGCTGCGTCAGGCAACACCTCGTTGACCAACCCGTATTGCAGTGCTTTGTCAGCGCCCATGCGCCGTCCGGTGTAAGCGAGTTCTTTGACCAACGCCATGGGCATGAGTTTGGGTAACCGCTGCAAGGTGCCGACATCGGCCACCATGCCAATGTTGATTTCTTGGATACAGAAAAATGCATCGGCACTGGCGTAGCGCATGCATGCCGCGGTCACCATGTCCACCGCACCACCAATGCAACCGCCTTGAATCGCCACCAGCACAGGGATGCGCAATGTCTCTAAGCGCGTGAAGGTGGCTTGCAATCCGCTGAGCATGTCGAAAATGGCTGCGCGCCCTTCAGCGGTTTGGTCATCCATGCTGACCGAGCCGCCGAAGGCATCCAGTGACATGCCAGCGCTGAAATGTTTGCCTGTGCTGCTGATCACCAATACACGCGCTTCTTGGCCTTGGTGAAGATGGTGCAAGGCATCATCGAGTTCGCGCCAAAACTGCATGTCCAAGGTGTTCATGCGATCGGGACGGTTCATCACCATGTGGGCGATGTGTTGGTCAATGGTCAGCTCAAAACAGGTCGGCTTGTTCATGCGTTGTATCTTTCAGGGGCGGGGGTTCTTGCAAAACATGAGCAGAGGATAAGCCCTTTTCAGCAGCGGCGGGCATCAACGACACATCACTGGCTTTGACCAGCGAGCCCACACGCACTCCCAATAAACGGATGCGTCTTGTGAATTCAACCCGTTTCAAACACAGTCCTGCTGCTTGTCGGATGGTGGAAGCATCTGCGGTGTAAACCGAGAGGGTGCTGTCGCGGGTCACGCTTTGGAAATTGTCAAAACGCAATTTGATGCCAATGGTTTTGCCCACATAGCCTTTGCGCTGCAAATCCGCAGCGACCTGCTGACACAGACGGGTGAAGATGTCACCCAAGGCCGCGCGGTCATGCCGCACATGCAGGTCTTTTTCAAAGGTGGTTTCGCGGCTCATGGACACCGGTTCGGATTCGGTCACCACTGGGCGTTCATCCAAACCGTGCGCGGCATCGTGCAACCACGCGCCATAGGACTTGCCAAAATGTTCCATCAGCCATGCACGCTCTTGTTGGGCCAGTTCACCAATCCGGTGGATGCCGTGCGCTTGCAATTTGGCGTCTGCTTTGGGGCCTATGCCGTTGATTTTTCTGCATGCTAATGGCCAGATCTTGTCGGCGAGATCTTCCATGAACAAGATGGAAATGCCATTGGGTTTGTTCAATTCACTGGCCATCTTCGCCAGCAGTTTATTGGGTGCCACACCGATGGAACAGGTCAGCCCCGTGGCGTCGGTGATGCATTTTTGAATCAAGCGGGCGAGCACGCGACCGCCTTCGCGTTGACCGCCGGGCACCTCGGTGAAGTCGATGTAAATCTCGTCCACGCC
The DNA here is from genome assembly GCA_947458415.1 of Comamonadaceae bacterium. GTDB lineage: Bacteria > Pseudomonadota > Gammaproteobacteria > Burkholderiales > Burkholderiaceae_C > Limnohabitans. The sequence goes on from CANGZG010000025.1 coordinate 5,255, forward strand.
CCGGTCTTCAACCACAGGTGCAATGTCTCTCACAATGCTTTTGAATAACCGTGAATAGTGGCGGTATTGCTCGAAATCAACGGGCAACAAAATGGCATCTGGACACAGTTGCGCGGCCTTCATCACGCCCATGGCCGACCCCACGCCAAAGGCGCGCGCGGCATACGTGGCTGTGGTGATGACTCCGCGACCGCTATAGCCCTTTAAGCGCGGAAACATGTCGACAGGAATCTCTGCCAGGTGGTCGTTGTTCCAATCGCGCTCGGGTTGCTGCTGGCGCATGCGCCCCAGCAAATCATCTTCACGTCGTCGGCCGCCGCCGATCACCACCGGCAATCCTTTGAGCTGCGGATATCGCAACAATTCGACAGACGCGTAAAACGCATCCATGTCCAAGTGCGCAATGCGGCGCGTCAATGCAGTTGACAGCACGCTGCAAACGCATCATGCGGTGGGATAAGTCCCTGGCAATAACACGCTGTGGTCAATGTTGTTGATGTCGGTGTGTCCACACAAAGCCATGCTGATATCGAGTTCTTTGTGGATGATTTGCAAGGCTTTGGTCACGCCAGCCTCACCCATCGCGCCCAGGCCATACAACATGGCGCGACCAATGTAAGTGCCTTGTGCGCCAAGTGCACGTGCTTTCAACACGTCTTGCCCGCTGCGAACACCACCGTCCATGTGCACTTCAATCTGTTTGCCGACCGCTTGGACCACACCCGGCAATGCGTTGATGCTGGACTCGGCGCCGTCGAGTTGGCGTCCGCCGTGGTTAGACACAATCAATGCATCCGCGCCGCTTTGCACCGCGAGTCGCGCGTCTTCGGCGTCTTGAATGCCCTTCAAAATGAGTTTGCCACCCCAGCGTTTTTTGACCCATTCCACGTCATTCCAATTGAGCGTGGGATCGAATTGGCCGTTGGTCCATTCACCCAAGGAGCTCATGTCATCAATGCCTTTGACATGGCCAAAAATGTTGCCAAATTGGCGTCGGGGGGTGCCCAGCATGTTCAGGCACCAACGCGGTTTGGTGGCCAAGTCGAGCAGGTTGATCAACGTGGGTTTGGGCGGTGCGGACAAGCCGTTTTTCAAATCACGATGGCGTTGCCCCAAAATTTGCAAATCCAATGTCAGCACCAATGCCGAACATTGCGCTGCTTTGGCGCGGTCGATCAAGCGTTCGATGAAAGAGCGATCCCGCATCACGTACAACTGAAACCAAAAGCCGGGGCCGACATGCTGTGCCACGTCTTCGATCGAGCAAATGCTCATGGTCGACAAGGTGAATGGGATGCCAAATTTTTTGGCCGCACGCGCAGCGAGGATTTCGCCATCGGCGTGTTGCATGCCCGTCATGCCGGTCGGCGCAATCGCCACAGGCATGTTGACCTGTTGACCGACCATGGTGCTGGCGGTGCTGCGGCCTTCCATGTTGATGGCCACCCGTTGGCGCAATTTGATTTTTTGGAAATCGTCTTCGTTGGCCCGGTATGTACTTTGGGTGTAACTGCCTGAATCTGCGTACTCGAAAAACATTTTCGGTACACGTTTTTTAGCCAATTGCTTCAGGTCATCGATATGGGTGATCACGGTCATCAAAAACTCTCCTGTTCAGTGCCCCGATGTTAGCGCCTGTGGTGTGCACCATGCCGTTGCAGTGCAGGGCTGACCAAGCGGGGCTGGAGAGTGGTTCAAGTCGCAGCGAGTGGCTCAAGCCCAGACCACAGATTGGCTGTCCACATACCATTTTTCGACTTCGTGCTGCACCACAAATTCAATGCGGCTTCGTTTGATTTTCATGGTTGGTGTCAGGCAACCGTTTTCAATGGACCAAGCTTCTTTGGCAACCACCAGCATTTTCAATTGCTCGTAGTCGGCAATTTGCTGGTTGACTTGCGCCAACAGTTTGGAAAGTTCCGACTCAACCTGTTGTCGCACCTCGTTCTTGTGCATTTGCGGGCGCAGGTGTTCAGCCAACACCACCATGGCATAGGCTTTGTCAAACCCACTGCCTGACACCATGGACAACTCGATCATGGGGTGTGCATTCAAACGGTTTTCGATTGGCGCGGGTGCGACATACTTGCCCTTGCTGGTTTTGAATTGCTCTTTCAGGCGACCGATGATTTTCAATTGGCCATCTGGCAAGCGTGAACCCAAGTCACCGGTTTTGAAAAAGCCGTCGCTGGTGAAGCTTTGGGCGTCCAAGTCTGGGCGCTTGTAATAACCGACCATTTGCCCGGGCGACTTGATCAGCACTTCGCCTTCAGGACTGATGCGCACATGCACCCCGGGGTAGGGCGGCCCCACGGTGCCTGGGTCGTTTTTGTCTTTGGTTTGGCTGTGCGAATAAGCGAAATCTTCGGTCATCGCATAGCCTTCCACCAAATTCAGCCCCAAGCGTCTGTACCAACGGATCAAATCGGGCGGCAAGGGCGCGCTGCCACTGCCTGCCAATTCGACTTGGTCCAACCCCAACCCTGCCAGCACTTTTTTTCTGACGATACCGCTGAGGATGGGAATGCTCAGCAAGGTGTTTAATTTCTGAGCGGGCATTTTGGCGAACACACCTTGCTGAAACTTCAACCACAAGCGCGGCACCGAAATAAAGATGGTCGGTTTGGCGCGTTGCAGGTCTTGGATGAAGGTGTCCAAAGATTCGGCGAAAAACACATGCAACCGCCCGTGTATGAAAGCGGCAGATTCCACAAACGCGCGTTCGAACACATGCGCCAAAGGCAAATAAGACAACATGCGGTGCTGGCGGTTGCTGCCAAGGTTGTCGTCCATTTGCTGGATGATGCCGTTGGCAGCCGCAGTGATGTGTCCAAAACAATGCATGGCGCCTTTGGGTTGACCGGTCGAACCCGAGGTGTAGATGATCATTGCCAGATCATTCGCCTCTCGCGATGGGTTCCCCGACAAGCCATCGGTGTGGGCGACGATGTCATCCCATTTGTCAAAGGTATTGGCTGGCGCCAGCGGAAACGCGATGCACGGAAGATGCGCGGGCACACCCGGCGATTGTTTGTGCCATTCATCGAGCTTGCCCACGAACAGCAAGCTGGCTTCAGAATGCTCCAACACAAATTTCACGGTGTCGGCTTGCTCGGTCGGGAAGATGGCGACCGTGGTGTAACCCGCCATCCATACCGCCAACTCGGCCATGAAAAAATGCGCGCAGTTTTTTGACAAGATGGCGACTTTGGCCGCGCGAGGCAAGCCACGCGCTTGCAAATGCGCAGCCATGCGCCGGGCCTGGTCCATGGTTTGCGCCCAGGTGTAGTGAATGACTTGTCCGTTACCCACAGGCTGGGTCATGAACACTTCATCGGCATAGGCTTTTTCATGCGAATAAATTTTTTCAAGTATCAGCAAGTCGGGGGTATGCATACAGTTGTCTTTCTGCAAAAGTGAGAGGCGTTAAGGTGTGACAGCCTGTTTTTTGGTTGCATCATACGCATACAAAAGGCTTGGTTGAACCCTTTTTTCATGCGGGAAAACAGCAAGAAGCAAAGTGTTTATCATTGGTTGAATGATGAAATTTCAAACAACGTTCCAAAGTGTGAAATTGCTTACCCACCATGCGGTGACCGCTGCCTGTTTTCTGTACGCCGCCCAGGCTTTGGCGGGCACTTACCCTTTGGGTGAAATGACCTGTGCCGAGATCGGTCAATTTGCTTCCAAGGCCATGCAGTGGCGTGAGACGGGTGTTCCACCCAAAGAAGCCGTGCAACGTCTGGACCAGTTGCGTCAAGGCGAATCTGTCGAGAAAAAAAACCTGATGATGGTTTTGTCTTTGGTATACGGTGGTTATGGGGACAGTTGGACGGTCAAAAGCGCGGGCGACGCCATGCGCATTGACTGTGAAACAGGTCGCTAGGCCATGTGAAATGTTTTCTTTTCTCTAGAGGTATTTATGAAACGTATTGTCTTGGTTGCATTGTTCGCTTTGTCAACCGCCGCCCAAGCTGAATGGACGCTGGTATTGAAAAAGCCCGAGTTTGGCGAGAACTATTACTTGAATTTGAAGTCGCTCAAAGAGGTGGACGGTGTCATGCAAATCACCACCTTGCAGGATTTTCCTGACAGTAAAAAAGAAGCCTGCCAAGGTGAATCTTGTGCATACCTCAGCAGTTCACGAATTTCTGTGCGCCATATCGAATGCACTGCCGGACGCCAACGACAAATACAGTTCACCGACTACTTCGGACAAATGGGCAGCGGTGAAGTCACGCAGGCAGCGTCTGGCGGGTCCGACAAACGCTATTTCCATTGGTATTACCCAGCCCCGGGCTCGTTCTTTGAAGTGCTGATCAAGCAAGTCTGCAAATCTTGATGGACTGGCGCGGGTCTTGAATATCAAGGGCCCGCGACCAGTTTGTACACCTTGCCAGTTTGTCCAAACGGACCCATGCCCTCATGGGTCAGGACGTAAATTTCACCGCTGTGGTCTTGCGCCAAACTGATGATGCGGCTTTCAATTTGCAGCATTTTCTCTAAAGGCCACTGGCTTTTCGATGGAGCCGATGGCGTGGCCATGAACAATTGCCCCGAGGCTTTTTTGAATGAGGCGCTCCAGTCTGCCACCACCAATTTGCCTTGCAGGGCTGGAATGGCCTTGCCCCGGTACATGCGTGCCCCGGTGATGGCCGTGCCCATGCCTTTGACACCCAATGTTGACTCTGGGTGGTTGGTTTGCATGTTGGCGTATTCCACCACGGGCATTTCAAGCGGCTCGCCTTCGCTGCCTGTTTGACTGCATTGTTTGGGTGGTTGGCGCGGCTTCAATCGGTCGACACAATGGGATGCTTCGATGCGTGGCCAGCCAAAATTGCCGGGACCTTTGACGCGGTAGGCGGCTTCCCACAAGGTTTCGGCGATGGCGGTCACGTACAAATCGCCGCTGCCGTTGCTGTCGAATGCAATTCGGTAGGGGTTGCGAAACCCCCATGCCCAAATTTCAGGACGGCCTTGGGATGCGCTCAACGGGTTGCCTTTGGGAATCGCGTAGCCCGGAAAACCATGGTCGATGTCGATGCGCAAAATCTTGCCATACAAGCTGTGTCGGTCTTGCGCCATGTCGTCCCACAGCAAGCCTTCGGCGGGCACGTTGAACGCTTCCCAAATCACTTTCTTGCCAATGCCGTGTGACGCACCGCTGTCACCCATGCCGATGTAGAGCATGCCATCCGGCCCAAACGCCAACGCACCGCCATTGTGTTTGCGGCTGGGCCAGTCGAGCGCGATCAGCACCCTTTCGGTGTCGAGCGCCACACTGATTGAGCTGCCGAGTTGGGCGGTAAATTCGGAAACCCGGCGGGTGTAATTCCAGTTTTGCGGCGCCGAGTCACGCAGTGGCGAGGAATAACTGACAAAGAAACGCCCGTTCTTGGCAAATTGCGGGTGCAAAGCAAAACCCAATAAACCGCGTTCTTCAAAGTCATCGGCCACAGGCAGCATGCGGCTGCGCAAATCCATGACCGGTTCAGTCTGTACTTTGCCCTCAGCGTCCATCAGTTTGACCAAACCATCTTGCTGGACTACCAAAAAGCGACCACTCTGGTCGGGCAGTTCTTCCAAATGAATGGGCGCGGTCAAATTGCTGGCGAGCAGCTTGAGTTCAAGCGTTTGTGCATGTGCCGTGGGCGCCAGCCATGACAGTGCCAAGAAAACAGCGGCGGCGCAAGCCGCCACGCTAGAAGCATGGTGTTTCATAAATCCGTCAATTGAAAAGTAAAAAAGCTTGTTGCGGATTCAGTCTAACGGTGTTTCGGGTGACCAGGGTGGTATGTCGCTACCTTGGGCGGGCTCACGGCGATGGTGTGGGAGGATCCGCTCTGGCCAATCCAGCGGCGATGTCCCTGTCATCAGGTAAGGGATCTTGTCGCCAGATTTGCGTCAAAATCGAAAAAAACTGCTAAAACCTGACGGTTGTTCAGCAAAAACCATCTTTATTCCACACACTGGGTGAAATTATGTTGCGATTCAAAGCCTCTTTTTTGTGCTGGTCTTTCATGGCTGGCTTGGCCCTGCCTGTGCAAGCCGCTGACATGGACAACAGCGAGCGCATTTTCCAGGCGTCTTTCGGTGTGATCACCGCATTTGGTCTGAAAAAGCAAATCGACGCGGACCCGAATTGCCAAGGGAAGTCTTTTGCGGATTTTGACCTGAACCAATTTTTAGACGCCATCCCCAAAGACTTCATCACCAAACCCGGGCAACGCCAAGGCATCGCCAGTCAATTCGCAGACTATTTCCAAAAACTCGAGCAAATTCAATTGCCGTCTGGCAAGAACATCGTGTTGACTTACCAAGACGTGAAAAAATCGCCTGCCGTGGTGGAATACCAGCAACAACAAAGCGCGGATGCTTCGGCGTATTGCAAAAAAATCTACGACATCTCAGGCGATATTTTTCAAAGGCAAATTGACAGCATCAAGCAATTGGTCGTTAAAAAATAAACGCCCCATCGCCCTGTCTCAGTTGCGTCGACTGAGCTTGATGGCTTTTTCCGGACAGGCGGCCACACACAAGCCGCAGGCCCGACAAGCATCCAGATGAGGGGCGTAGGCCATCTTCATGCCATGGACGCGCACCTTCAATTTGTTCAGCAAACCCAGTGACGCGTAGTCTGCGTCGTCAATGCGGCGAACCTCGAACACCGATTCCGGGCAGACCCGTTCACAGTCGCCCTTGCCTTCACAACGGCTCATGTTGATCACTGGCTCGAACAGGCCAGGAGCTTGTTTGCATTCGGAGGCGTCTGGTGGTGTGGCGGTGTCGTTCATGCGTAGGATGCGCTTTCAAAATCAGACCATGCCATGCCAGCAGGATCCACTTGCCAAGACATGGCTTTGACCGCTGCGCGCACGCTGGGGTCGCACAGGTCAGGGTGACTCATGCAGACCTTGGCAATGGCTTGCATTTCTTGCTCGCTGGCTTTGCCGCCCAAGGCTTGCAAGATGACGGTCACCCCTTCGCTGTTGGCGCATGGCACCGCACCGCGCCAAATTTCTGGGGCGATGAACCGACCTGCGGCCCAACGTTCTTGCACGAGTTTGATCAACATGATGGACAAATCGGTGTTGTAGCGCTGGTCCATGCCTTGGATTTGCCACACAGAGGAATCCAAAAAAAACGCCTTGACGATCATCTGGTTCCAAGCGGCTTCATCAAAAAATTCGAGCGGGTAGGGGTTGCGGTGCGCCATGGCTTCGTAGACCGGGCGCATGGTCGAGCGAATGGCTTCGCGCGCTTTGGGCTCCAGCGCCTGCGGGTGTGGAAACAAGGCAAAGCCACGAAAAATGGCCAGCAGTTCGTTGATTTCTGAGGTGTCGACCAACAGCGAAACTTGGTGGGCAAAACTCGCGTCGTCAGCTTGGTAAAACGCTAGCGTGAAGCAAATGCGCGCGGTTTGGTCCACGCTCCAGTCGGTGGGGTCTAGACCGTGGCGCAATTGATCGGCTGCATGCCGTTCATCGGCAGACGGCACCAAGTCGGCTTTGCCCAATTTGCGCGGCGCCAAGCCCAGCGCTTTGAACCAGCGGCCTTGTTCAGGTTGGTGTTGCAATGCTTTGAGCTCGGTGTCAAACCAAGCAAAAGCCTCGGCGGTCAGTCGTTGTTTGAGCCATGCGGTCAAGAGGGCGATGGCCGAGCCCATGGCCTCAGGGGGAAGATGCTGGTGTTTGGGATACATGGCAAAACCTCAAGCGTTCAGGTGCCGGGAATGAATCTTTGAAACAACCGGCACAACACATACGCCACTATACAAGCCGCCACCCAGGGCCAACTGCCTCCCATCACGGCGACAGCCACGGCATCGAGCAAGGCGCATGCGGCAATCAACTGCGCCACGGCACGCGGCACATCGCCGCCTTGTCGGCGCAGCGCCAGCAAACGCACCGCATACACATCGGCAACGGCCAACAACACCAACGCCACCCAAGCCAGTGCGGGCGGTTGAAACAACACCGCAAATACCAGCAGCGGCGCGGCCAAAATGGCCAGCGGCCAAAGTCGGTCAATCCGGTCCAGACTTTCTTGTTTGGCGGCATAGGTCAGACCGGCGATGTGGGTGAACACCGCCAGCATGCCCCACCACAAACTCTCTGGCGTGTGCTCTGAAAAAGACCAAGCCGCCAGCAAATACACCAAGGCGCGACAACTGCCCATGATGACCGGTGACCACACATTGCCTTTGTGCCAAGCGTTGTACAAAAGAATGGTCAGACTCAGCGCCACGCCAGCTTGCACCGCCAACACACCATAGGGCGCAACGATGAAAATGCCCGCCATCAACATGGCGCAGCCCATGGCAGACACGGTTTTGGCAGAAATTTGGCCCGAAGGTATGGGGCGACTCGGGCGTTCACGCGCATCGATGTCGGCGTCGAACGCGTCGTTCAAATACATGCCACCGGTATAGAACAAAGTGATGGCCAACATCACCCACAGCAACTGTGGCAGATCGGTTTGCAGGCCAGCCAAAAAAGCACCGGCGACCACATTGGTCCATACCGTGGGCAAGTTGGAAACCCGACCGATTTTCAGCAACAGTGAAACACGGTGGGTGGGTGCAGTGGGCGTGGTCATGTGGTGAGTACCTGATGAACAAATTGCAATTCGCGGGCAATGGCCTGCGCTTTGGTGTCGGTTTTGAGGGCGGCAGGCAACACATCCCACGTGTAGGTTTCTACTTCCAAGTGAGAAGAAAAGCCTTCGTGTTTGCAGCCTTGCAAGGTTTGCAGCAGTTGCGCTTGCGTGGTGGAAATCTGTCCCGCGTGTTCGAGAAACACGGGTACATGACAATGCACTCGCCATTCTCCGTTGGCTTGGCCGGCATGGAACGCGGCCATGGCTTGGGGTAAATCGAGAAAACGTTTCAAACCGTCTTGTTGCACCACCACTTGGTGCAAATACACCGCGTCGTCAAACATCTGCAGCGCGGGCAACAAATCGGCGTGCATCTCAGGAATGCGCACGGCGCTGGAGAGTTGTATTTTGGGTATGCAAATACCGGCCTCACGCAATTGGCGCATGGCTTGCACCGGGTCTTCAAATTCAACGGCGCTGTGACACACATCGAAACACACACCCAAGTGGGTTTGCAAGGCCAACAGGGCTTGTGATTCGGTGCACGACAACATGCGCGACAACTTTTCGACAGACGCGGGGCTGCGCACTTCTTTCAAGATGAAATCAGCCGCTTCTTGCGCGGTTTCCAAATAGCACGCCGGTTCGGGCTCGAGGGCCAGTGCCATGGAAGTGTGGTGTTGGGTTGAATACGTCACCAACAACGCCACGCATTGCAGCAAGTGGTCAAGCACCTGGTCCATCGCACCGGGCGTGTCAACCGCATCGCGAAAACCGACCGGCACGGTAGAGATACTGCCTTGCACGCCAGCGGGCAGCAAAGCCGCCAATATGTCGATGCAAGCCAAGGTGTAGCGCAAACGCTCTGGCGATGTCCAATTGGGCAAATACACGTCTTGCTTGACTTGTGTGCCGTGGAACGTGCCATAAGGAAATGCGTTCAAGGTGAACACGTAGGCGTTGAGGTCACGCAATTGCTGCTGAAACGCTTGTAATGCAGGTTTGTCGTGCAAGCTGTCAGCCGCTTGGCCTGACAGGCGCAGGCCAATGCCCATGGGCGCGCCTTGTGTCAGTGCGTCACGGATGGGCGGGACAAAGGCATTCAGACTCGCTTTGACATCTTCCCAACTTTCACCGGCATGGATATTGGTGCAATAGGTCAGATGGGGTTGGGCTTTGAGCCTGGGCAGGTGCATTGCGTTATTTGAGGTGTTTCAACCACGCGATGGATTCGGTGACCCATTGGTCGTTGATTTCATGCACTTCGATGCCTTTGCCAATCGCATTGAGCAAAGTGATGGTCAATTCGCCACCCAAGTGCTCTCTGAATTCGCGCAGGCCTTGCAACACCGCCAGTCGCCCACTTTCATGGCGTGTTTCCAGTTGGTCGTTCCACAGCTTGAAACCCAAAGTGACCAGCAGTTGGTGCACCCGCGCGTCTTCGCCTGCGGGTAACAAACCTGCCAGCACCGAGTAGTGCGCGTCCATAGCAATGCCAATGGCGACGGCTTCACCATGGCTGAGGATGTGTTGGTTGGTCATGCGCTCGAGTTTGTGCGCCACCCAATGGCCGTAGTCGAGCGGACGTGCAGAACCGGATTCAAATGGATCGCCGCCATTGGCGATTTGGTTCATGTGGATTTGTGCCGAACGCTTGATCAAGTAGGACATGGGCACGGTTTCAAATCGGGCCAAAGCCAATGCGTTGCTCTCGAGCCAAAGGAAAAACTCGCGGTCGCGAATCAGCGCGACTTTGACCGCTTCTGACATGCCGCAGCGTTTTTCACGGGCGGGAAGAGAGTCGATGAACACGCCATCGTTGATGACTGCCCAAGGCGGTGCAAACGTGCCGACCAGGTTTTTCAAGCCCAACCAATTGACCGCGTTTTTCACGCCCACACCGCTGTCGTCTTGACCGAGCACCGTGGTGGGGAAACGGACGTGGCGCACGCCGCGATGGAAGATGGCTGCGGCATAACCGACCGCGTCCATGATGGCGCCGCCGCCAATGGCGATCGCGTAAGAGTGGCGGTCGATGGCTTTGTCCGACAGGATTTGCAACAGGTTGGTGATGAAGTCGGGATCGTTTTTGCACTCCTCGCCACCTTTGAGCACCACGATGTCGCCGACGAGGTCGAGGAATTCATGGTGGGCAGAGAAATACGCTTGGATTTGTCCAGCCAAGTGCGGCAGCGCTTGCGCCACACCGCCATCAATGAACACCGCAACCCGGTGGCGTTTACCGGGTTCGCGCCGGCGCAGCACATCCAGCAAATGCAAATTGACGGGGTCGAACGCATGCCGTGTGAACACCACGGGGTAGTCGTACTCCACGGCAAAGCGTTGCACTTGGACACTGTCCACAATGGCACGCGTGTCGTTGTTGTCATTGGGCGTGGGTTCGTCCAGCTTGCGTTGCTTGTTGGGGTAGTGGTAGATGTTGTTCATAGGTACTCAACTCAAAAAATCAGGAAACCGGTGTGGCACGGTGCGAGTCGCCAAAAATGTGTCGCAGTGCCATGTCTTTGATGTCAGTGGCGGCCACTTGGGCGGGCAACAACTCGGGCGTGTCGGTCATGACCAAGGGGCCGTCTTGCGGGTCGTCAGTGGGCCTGCCGTGTGAGCCTTTGACCAGTGTGGCGTCCAGCGGAATGACATCCATCAACATGCGAAAACCCAAGATTTTTTTCAGCAATTTGCCGATGATGGTCAGCTTGGGGAACGCAATCGCTGGATTTAAAAACAATTCAACCGGGTCATAGCCGGGTTTGCGGTGAATTTCGACTGTGCGTGCAAAGTCTGGGGCCAGCGCGTCGTCCAGCCAGAAATAGTAGGTGAACCAAGAGCGGGCATCCGACATGACCACGAGTTCACCGCTGCGTTCATGTGCGATCTGGTGAGCGGCTTGCTCGGTTTTGTCCCAGACCGATTCCACGCCTGCAATCCCTTTGAGCAGTTGCTTGACTTGGGGCACCATGGCCGGGTCACGGATGTAAATGTGCGCGATTTGGTGATCGGCCACGGCAAACACCGACGAGGTGGTCGGGTCCAACATTTCATGGCCGTCTTCCATGCGGATTTGCAACCAGCCTTCGCGGCGGAAATGGCGGTTCAAATGGACCGGTCTGTCAACCGGCGTGATGCCGTACTCGGACAACACCATCACTTTTCGACCGTGCTGTTGGGCAAAGTCAATCAAGTCGCCCACCACCTGGTCCACCTCTTGCAAGGACTTGGCCACCGCAGGATGCGACTCATCCGGCCCGAAGCGTTGCAAGTCGTAGTCGAGGTGCGGCAAATAGACCAGCGTCAGTGTGGGATCAAAGTCGGTGATGGCCAGTTCTGAGGCTTTGGCAATCCAACGGGTGGAAGAAATGTTGGTGTTCGGGCCCCAGAAATTGAACAACGGAAATTTGCCAAGACGGCTGCTGAGTTTTTCGCGCCAATCGGTGGGTACCGTGAAGCAGTCGGGCAATTTGCGACCATCGGCTTTGTAAATGGGGCGGGGCGTGGCGCCAAAGTCATGGTCGGACGCCATGTTGTACCACCAGAACATGTTGGCGCAAGTGAATTGGGGGTTGCGCGATTTACCAGCTTGCCAAATTTTTTCGCCCTTGACCAAGCGGTTCGATTGCCGCCAAAACCAAATTTCATGCAGGTCGCGAAACAGCCAACCGTTGGCGACGATGCCGGTCTGGTCCGGGGGCAAGCCGGTCATGAAACTGGCTTGTGCGGTGCACGTGACCGCTGGCAAAGTGGTGGTCATGGGGCGCATGCCGCCTTGTTGGGCAAACGCCGTCAACCGCGGCGTCAATGGCCCGAGGTGACGGGGCGTCAAACCCACCACGTTCAAAATGATCAAAGGCTGCATAGGAACAGAAACCGTCAGTTGGGCGCGTCAGCGGATCACGTTGGCGTCAACGGTGCGGGTCATGACCTTGGGCTCTTGGCCACGCAGCACCGAATTGCCTTCGTACAAAGTACGCTGGTCAATGGCTTGCGGTTGCAGCCAATGCGACTCGTGCATTTCGCCATTGAGCCCATAAATGGCCAAGGCGTTTTTGTAAACCACTTGGTGGATGGTGTCGGCAGAAATGCCTCTGTCTGCCATCAAACGCGCGGTCTTGGGCACGGCCAGCGGATCAGACACCCCCCAGTCGCAAGACGAGTCCACGATGACGCGTTCAGCGCCATACTGTTGCACCAAGGCCGCCAAGCGTTCGTTGCCCATTTTGGTGGACGGATAAATGGTGAATGCACACCAGTAGCCGCGGTCGAGCACTTCGCGCACGGTTTCTTCGTTGTTGTGGTCGATCACACAACGCGCTGGATCGAAACCGTGTTCTTCCAACACATCCATGGTGCGTTGGGTGCCACGCGTTTTGTCGCGGTGGGGGGTGTGGATCATGATCGGCAAATCGAATTCTTTGGCCAGTTCAATTTGTGCGCGAAACACTTTGTCTTCTTGCGGGGTTTGCTCGTCATAGCCAATTTCACCGACCGCGACCACGCCTTCTTTGGTCAGGTAGCGCGGCAGCACCGCAAGCACTTCCTCGGCCAATGCCACGTTGTTGGCCTCTTTGGGGTTCATGCCAATCGTGCAGTAGTGGCGAATGCCGAATTGGCCTGCGCGAAAACGCTCAAAACCCGTGATGGTAGAGAAGTAGTCGATGAAGGTCCCGACATTGGTGCGCATTTGACCCAACCAGAACGCGGGTTCGATGACAGCAACGATGCCGGCTTGCGCCATGGCTTCGTAGTCATCGGTGGTGCGCGCGGTCATGTGCGCATGCGGGTCGATCATCATGCCCAGACCGCCGGTGGGAATGGCGCGGAAATCTTTTTTGTTCAAAGCCAGATGCGCTGCATCGTCCATGATTTTTTGCAACATGCTGGGCGTGAACGTGCCGCCACAGCATGGACAAGACACCGACTTGCCACTGAACATTTCTTCCACCGAGGAAGCGTGTGCGTCTTTGTCGGACGATGGGTGAGATGGATGCGTTGTCATGTGAAATCTTCGTCAAGCGTCACCGCGCAAGCACAGATGACGCTTTGAATTACTGGAAAAAAAATCATAGCACTTTAGGGCTTGGAAAGGCATGGGGGAACCCCTGCTTTGAGACTGAAAACACCCTGTTTTCCCGCTCAAAGACTGTGCTGAAACATCCCCATACCACATTGAAAAACACCGCTTGTCCCCAAGTGATCCCAGTGCGTGTGCAAAGGTTAACCCAAGCAGAGAAAAAAAACCTGCTGGGGTGAGCAGCAGGTTTTTGTATGAACTTGGCAGGTAGGGTGATGCAATGGCCTCAAGGCGCGAAGTCAGCACTCATGATGTAAGTGACGACCCCAACCCGCTGTTTTTCGTTGAATACGGCTTTCCAACCGGGCATTTTGCGGAAACCATTGGTGACACGGTCATACACAAAGTCGGGTTGGTAGCTCGAGGGCTTGAGTTTGGGCGCTTTGCCTGGGTATGCGCTGTTGCCATGACAGTGGCGACATTGGCCATCCCAAACTTGTTTGCCCGATTCGATGTAGGCGGGGTCTTGCATCACTGCCTTGGAGAACTCAGGAATCGGTTCATTGGACGCAGCAACGGTTTCTTCTGACCATGCGTTGGAACTGAAACACAGGACGGCCAGTAAGGTTGAAACACACATTGAAAGAGGTGTGCGGCAGAATGAGTTGAGAGGGGTGATCATGGAATTCATGAAATTCAGTGTAATACAAAAAAAAACTGCCGCCTGCAATTGCAGGCAGCAGTCCCGCTCACAGTCCTAAAGATTACTTGACAACAACTTTGTAGATGGTGTCTTGTGAACCGTTAGGGCCGGTGGTGATGGAGGTCAAGGCATAGACGTCACCTTTGTTGTCCTGGGCAAAAGCCAGGATGTAAGGAACTTTGCCATTGGGTGTGCCGCCTTGAACATTCACAGAGGCCACTTCCATGCTCCACTTGCCGTCGCTGCCTTTGGTGCCAACGAAGATTTGGCCGTCATTTTCAGCGAAGCCTTTGCTCCAGTCACCGAAGATGTACTTGCCTTTGGCGCCAGTGCCGTCACCGCGTGACACATA
>CANGZG010000026.1 GCA_947458415.1 Comamonadaceae bacterium
AAAGCCAGAGGCGCGTTTCAGGCGTTGGCGGGGTTGAAGCTGGCTGGTTCTGCGGAGAAATTGGGGTCAGAAAAATTGGTGTCAGATCCCGATTTTGCAAAGCAAAACTCGGGCTCTGACACCAATTTCTCAGCAGCAAAGAAGGCGGGCTCTGCCCCCAATTCACAGATCACCAACCAAAAATACACCACGTGGTCTTTCGGCGAACTGCCCGAACTGATGGAAATCAGCAAAGGCGGGCAAAGCCTGATCGGGTTTCCAGCTTTGGTTGATATGGGCGACGCAGTCAGCATCGAAGTGTTTGACGAACCGGATGTGGCCGCTGCCAAAAACCGCGCCGGCCTGCGCCGATTGTTTGCGCTGCAAATCAAAGATGCCTTGAAGTACTTGGAGAAAAACATTCCCGACATGCAAAAAATGGCCGTGGCCTATATGCAATTGGGTAGCGCTGACGAGTTGAAAGCGCAAATCATTGACGTGGCGCTGGATCGCGCGTTTTTGCTGGATCCTCTGCCTAACGATGAAGCCAGTTTCAAGCGGCGCATCGACGAGGGACGCGGGCGCTTGACGCTGATTGCGAACGAAGTGGCCCGCCTGGCACTTGGCGTGCTGAGTGAATTTGCGCTGGCGCAGCGAAAAATCAAAGACACGAAAAACGCAGCCGACGCCACCGCCGACTGCACCCAGCAACTGCAACGCCTGCTGCCGAAAAACTTTCTGGCCACCACCCCGTGGCCGCAGTTGCAACATGGCGCGCGTTATTTGAAAGCCATCAGCTTGCGGCTGGAGAAATACCGCGCCGACCCGGCGAGGGACGCACAGCGATTAGCTGAGCTGAAACCGCTGGAGCAAAAGTATTGGCGGCTGGTGGCCGAGCGCAAAGGCCAAACCGACGCGCGCATGTTGGAATTCCGGTGGTTATTGGAAGAACTGCGGGTCAGCTTTTTTGCGCAGGAACTGAGAACGCCACAGCCGGTGAGTGTGAAGCGGTTGGAAAAAGCGTGGGCTCAGCTTTCGCACTGAGCACATGCTTTTCAGGGCAGACTCACATCTGCCTGAAAGGCATGTGAGACGTCGCTATATGGTGTGGGGCAGTTGAAACGTTGAGCTTTGCTGCTCAATTCCCCATCGACTCCGCAATCCTCGCCGCATTCAACTCCGGGTTCAGCAGTTGCGCAAATTCAAACACGAACTGCCTCAAATACGCCTGTTTTTTGAACGCAATGCGCGCCAAGTTGCGGCCAAACAAATGGCCGGCAGGGCGCACCAACAGGTCTTCGTCGGTGATGTCACGAACCGCCATCTCAGCCACGATGCCGACACCCATGCCCAAGCGAACATAGGTTTTGATCACATCTGAATCAATCGCTTCCAATGCAATGCGTGGCGTCAAGTGTTTGGCCGCAAAAGCTTTGTCAATGCGGGTACGACCCGTGAAAGAAGGGTGATAAGTGATGATGGGTTCGAGCGCCAAGTCGCTCAATTGCAGGTCTGCTACTGACGCGAGCGGATGGTCTTTGGGCAGCACCAACACGTGTTCCCATTCGTAACACGGCAGGGTGATCAGTTCCGGGTAATCCGACAGCGATTCGGTGGCAATGCCAATTTCAGCCGTCTCGTCCAACACCATTCGTGCCACTTGATCTGGCGCACCTTGGTGCAAGCTGATGTTCACATTCGGGTAGGCGCTGCGCAATTGCGCGACTGGCAACGGCAACACGTAACGCGCCTGGGTGTGTGTGGTGGCGATGGACAAGGTACCTGAGTCTTGCGTGCTGTATTGCTCGCCAATCCGCTTGAGATTATTCACCTCGCGCAAGATGATCTCAATGCTTTTGAGGACATGTTCTCCGGGTTCCGTGACGCGCTTTAAGCGCTTGCCATGGCGACCGAATATTTCGATGCCCAATTCCTCTTCAAATTCAAGTATGGCCTTGGACACGCCAGGTTGTGAGGTGTGCAGCGATTTCGCCACTTCGGTGAGGTTCAGGTTGCGTTTGACGGCTTCTTGGACAAATCGAAATTGATGAAGGTTCATAACAAATTCATATAACAGAGGGCTTTATTATGCCTTCTACAATGAAAATTTTGGCTGCAAAAGCCGGAATATGCCTTTTATTTCAACAGTTATATGACTAAATCATTCATTAATTCAATCTTCATTCGCAAGCGATGTGAGCCAACAAGTCCAGCAATTGAGGGTGCTCGCCAACCGCGGGAACGCATTCAAACCGTACATCAGGGTAACGCGCTGTCAATTCAGACAGCATCAATGGCAAATCGTTTCGGACATGTTTGCCAACCCCTAAAAACATGGGCACCACACGAACCTCGCTAGCCCCTTGGGCGACAAATTCGGCCACTGATGTGGCCAGGTCTGGTTGGCTCAGTTCGAGGTAGGCGCAAGTGACCCATGAATGGGGGTGGGTTTTGAGGATGCGGTCTTTGACCGCCACCATGGGCAAATGCCATTGCGGGTCACGCGAACCATGCGCAAATAAAACGATGGCTTTCATCAGTGTCTCCAAACCAATCTGGCAAATGCAGCCAAGGAACCCCCTGTGAACACCAAGCCAGGCGTGGCTGCCGCCAACCAAGGCGGCCAACTGTTGAGGTTACCAATGTAGCCAAACAGGTTGTTGATCAATACGAAGGTGATGCCGATGACCACACCAAAAAACACCATGGTATTCATGTTGGCATTTCGCAAATGCAAATAGGCAAAAGGCAAGGCCAACATCACCATCACGATGCAACTGATGGGGTAGAAAACTTTTTTCCAGAAATCGATTTCATAGCGTTGCGACGCTTGGTCGTTTTTCTTCAAATGATTGATGTACCGAAACAAATCCCATGTCGCCATGCGTTCAGGCTTGAGCAACGCCACGGAGACCATGTCCTCGGTCAATGCATTCGGCCATTTCAAACTGGGGTAGGTGCTGCGCTCTAGGTTGCTGTCGATGGCGTCGTTGAATTTGTCTCGTACCACGTCTGTCAGCAGCCAGGCATCATTGGTGTCCACGAATTTGCCAGAGGCTGCCTGCCAAATTGAGGTGAGTTTGCCCGCATTGTTGAATTCAAAAATGCGGATGGAACCCAGCTGCCCATCACGGCTGAGCGCCAACACGTTCACGATGCTGGACGAGTCGCTTTTGTTCTCTTTGAGCCAGGCGCCGGATGAGCCGTTGGTGATGGTTTGACCAAGGTACCTGGCCTTGAGCAATTGCGCTTGCCTGCTGCTGGCAGGGGTGAGGTAATCACCCACGACAAAGGCGACGAAGACAAAAATCAAACCAATTTCGAGCAAGGTGCGCAACGCCTTGAGCGGCCCCAGACCGCTGGTACGCAAGATGGTGAATTCAGAGCTTTGGGCCAGCCTTGCCATGACAAAAATGGTGCCTATCAGCACGGTGATGGGTAACAACTCGTACAAATGGTTAGGCACCATCAAAATCACGTACCACATGGCGTGTCGAAGCGAATAAGCGCCTTGCGGACCTTGCCCGATCATCTTCAATTCGTCGATGGTGTCGAAGAAAAAAAACAGCGCGATGAACCCCAGCGTGACAAACCCCACTTTTTGCAATACCTCGCGGTAAATCATCCAGCGAATGGTTTTCATGCTTGCAACGCTTCGGTGGCCACGGGTTTGCGGGGTTTGGTAAACACCAGCCCTTGTTGCTGGCGCCAGTAAAGAATCATCAAGGACACCAACAAGACTGGCAAGTGGAGCATGATCAACATCACGGGCAGGCTGAGCTTGCCGCCAGCAACCCAGTACTTGCTCATGTTGACCATGTTGTAGTAGGTGAAGAAACTGATCACCGTGACGATCAACGAACCCGAGCGACCACTGCGGGGATTGATGAAAGGAATCGCAATGGCCAGAATGACCAGGTTGAATGCTGCGATGGCCATGCCAATTCGCCAACCCAATTCACCCATGTTCACCGCAGTGGGTGCCGCCAACAGCGCCAACGGTTGCATGGATTGTGCGTCAGCAGAACTCAGTTGTGGCGGTATGGAATCGATTTTGGACGCATGCGTTTCAAACTCAATCAATTTGAATTCGTTTTTCTCTGGTTTGATTTCAATGCGTTGACCGTTGGACAAAATAAGTAAGCGTTCTCTCTCTCGGGTTTCAATGATGCCGGTTTGCGCAGTCACAATGGATTGGGTATTGTTTTCATTTGAAACCACAAAGATGCGATTGCCTGTTTTTTCGGCAATACTGGAGTTATCGATGAAAAACACACGCTTGCCGTCGGCAGATTCTTGAAATTGACCGGGCTTGATGCGCTCGATGTCTCCACGTTTTTCATAACGTTCTCGCATTTCGCGTATTTGCATGTTGGACCAGGGCCAAGCCATCAAGGACAGCGCCGTGATGGTGATCAGCCAAGGCCAAGAAAAGTGAAACGCCGGTTTGAGAAGCGATAACACGCTTTGTCCACTGGCTTGCCAAATCACCATCTCGCTGTCGGCGTACATGCGCGAAACAGTGGACACCAAGGCGATATAAAGGCTCAGCGTGAGCAGCGAATGCAAATTGCTCATGGCGGTATAGCCCAGCACCACGCCCACGTCTTGCGGGTTGAACTTGCCAATCGACGCTTCACCAAATGTGCGAATCAGCCAAACGGTGATGACGATGATGGTCAAAACCACCAGCGTCGCCCAGAAATACCTGGCCAGTTCTTGTCGAAAAGAGGAATCGAATAACATGCAAGTCGGTATTTAAAAGGCTGATTATGAACTTGGAACTTCAAACGCTTACATGGGCACAGGCGGCATCTCTTCACACCGATGCGCTGATCGTCTTAGTTTCTCAGAAACAGACCAAGACCACGGGCTTGTTGGCCACGATGTTGGCCCAAGCGGAAAAATCGGGTGACTTCACGCCGGCAGTCGGCCAATGCATGCTTTGGTGGAAACCGCCCGGTTTGACATCCCAACGTTTGGTGTTTGCGGGAACAGGTGAAGGGCGTGCGCAAGATGTCCGACAAGCCGTCACCTTGGCGATCCAGGCGGTGAAGAAATCCAAAGCCATAAAGGTAACCATTTGTTTGCAAGACAGCCACGAGCCCCACTTGGTGGTGGCCGCTCAAGCGGCGGCAGATGCGGTTTATGTGTACACCGCCACCAAACCCAGCGCCAAGGCGTCGCTCATCACCCGCATCTGCTTGGGTGTGCCAGATGCAAAACGGTCGTCTGATTCGTTTGCCTTGGCCAAAGCCCAGATCGCTGGCGTGGCCTTGGCCAGAGAATGGGGCAACCGTCCTGCCAACCATGCCACCCCCGAATTGTTGGCCAAAGCGGCCAAAGCGTTGGCCAAACATCCCAAATTATCTTGCGAAGTGTTGGGGTTGAAAGAAGTGTTGCGATTGGGTATGGGCTCATTTGCTGCCGTGGCGCAAGCTTCGGCGCAACCGTTGAAATTCATTGTGTTGAATTACAAAGGCGATGCCGCAGCGCAAGCGCCCGTGGTGTTGGTCGGCAAGGGCATCACCTTTGACACGGGCGGCATTTCGCTCAAGCCCGGACCGGGCATGGATGAAATGAAATTCGACATGTGCGGTGCGGCCAGTGTGTTGGGCACGTTTGAAGCGTTGGCGCAATTAAAGCCAGCCATCAATGTGGTCGGTTTGATTCCCGCTTGCGAAAACATGCCGGGCGGTAAAGCGTTGAAGCCCGGCGATGTGGTCACCAGCATGAGCGGTCAAACCATCGAAATTTTGAACACCGACGCAGAAGGCCGTTTGATTCTTTGCGATGCACTGACTTATGCCAAACGATTCAAACCCCGTGCCGTGATCGACATTGCCACGCTGACCGGAGCTTGCGTGATCGCTTTGGGTCATTTGCGCAGCGGTTTGTATGCAACGGATGAAGCATTGGCTAAACAGTTGTTGGACGCCGGTGAGCGCAGTTTGGATTTGTGCTGGCGCATGCCCTTGGACGATGAGTATGCCGAAGGTTTGAAATCCAATTTTGCGGATGTGGCGAATGTGGCGGACCGTGCTGCTGGCTCCGTGACAGCGGCCAAATTTTTGCAACGGTTTGCCAAGGATTTCCCTTGGGCCCATTTGGACATTGCTGGAACCGCATGGAAAAGCGGGGCTGCCAAGGGCGCCACCGGTCGCCCAGTGCCTGCCTTGCTGTCTTATTTGATGGCACAGGTGGGCAAGACCGCATCACCCAAAACCAGCCGCAGAGCAAACACTTGAATTTGTTTCAGTCCACGCAGACATGACCGAAGTCGCCTTCCATTTCAATGCCACCGACAAGTTGGAATATGCCTGTCGGTTGTTGAGAAAAGCAGTGGCCAGTTCGGCACAGGTGGTGGTCAGCGGTGGAGATCAGCAAATCAAAGCGCTTGACACAGCGCTTTGGTCATTCAGTTCCGCTTCATTCATCCCGCATTGCGTGTTCGATGACAAGGAACATACCTTGGCACACAGTCCGGTGGTGTTGGTGAAGGACATCGCTTTACCCCAAGCATTGCCGCATCACCATGTGTTGCTGAATTTGGGCAATGACCTGGTCAAAGGTTTCGAAGCATTTGAGCGAATCATTGAAATCGTGACCCATGATGAAGACGACAAGTCTTTTGCACGCTTGCGCTGGAAGCATTACGCAGACAGAGGCTATCCTCTGCAGCGACACGACCTCAGCGCCAAACTCGCCAACGCATGACAGCCGGACCAACCCCGCCATTGGTGCCCGCACCATTGTTGACTGAGGTGATTGCAGTCAATGAGTCCTTGCGCCCTGCGGTGCTTCCTTGGAACCAAAAGGTGCAAATCAAAGAGGCATTGGGCGGCAAACATGTGCAAGACGCTTTGGCCGATGAGGTGATTGAAAAAGTTCAGCAACGGATTTCAGAGATGATGCCTGAATTGATTCGTGAAGCCGTTGATCAAGTGTTGAAAGAGCACGCCCCCAAGTTGGAATGACTGCCCATGGAATGAATCCGCCGGAGTTTTATTCCCAGAGGTTTTAAAGGTTTATTTCTATTGACTTTGGGTGGAACAGTTAATTAATATCGATTCATATTTTTCATTTCACTCAGGAGCTTATTTTGAAACACCAACTCACTTTGATCACATGGGCCATTGCTTTTTCGGGCACAGCGTTGGCGCAAGAAGTCGTGAAAATTGGGCATGTTGCACCCATGAGCGGTGCGATTGCCCACCTTGGCAAAGACAATGAAAACGGTGCGCGTTTGGCCATCGAAGAACTGAACGCCAAGGGCATTTCCATTGGGGGCAAAAAAGTCAAATTTGAGCTGCTGGCAGAGGACGATGCGGCAGACCCCAAACAAGGAACGGCAGCTGCCCAAAAATTGGCCGACCAAAAAGTCAGCGGTGTGGTGGGGCATTTGAATTCGGGCACCTCAATTCCTGCATCAAAAATTTACAGCGATGCAGGCATTCCTCAAATCTCCCCGTCTGCAACCAACCCCAAGTACACCCGCCAAGGCTATAAAACCACTTTCCGAGTCGTTGCCGATGATGTTCAGTTGGGTGGTTCCTTGGGCCGGTATGCGGTACAAAAATTGGGTGCAAAAACCATCGCCATCATTGACGACCGAACCGCTTACGGCCAAGGTGTGGCCGATGAGTTTGAAAAAGCTGCCAAAGCCGCTGGTGCAAGCATCGTGGGTCGTGAATTCACCACGGACAAGGCCACGGATTTCACCGCTATTTTGACCACCATCAAAGGGAAAAAACCGGATGCTGTTTTCTTTGGCGGGATGGATGCTGTCGCTGGTCCGATGATCAAGCAAATGAAATCGCTCGGCCTCAATGCCAAATTCATGGGCGGAGATGGCATTTGTACCGGTGAGTTGTTCAAACTCTCGGGTGACACCATCGCAGACAACCAAGTCTATTGCGCAGAGGCTGGTGGTGTTGAAGGGCCACAAGAAAAAGTCCTCAGTGACTTCAAAGCCAAGTTCAAAAAACGCTTCAATGCCGATGTGCAAATTTACGCGCCTTATGTTTACGACGCTGTGAATGTCATGGTCGCAGCCATGGTCAAAGCCAATTCGTCTGACCCCGCCAAATACTTACCGGTGCTTGCCAAGACCTCAGATTACAAAGGCGTGACTGGCAACATCGGGTTCGATGCAAAAGGCGACATCAAAAATGGCGCTTTGACGCTTCACACATACAGAGGCGGCAACAAAATCAATTTGGCAGTGGTTCGTTAAGACAGGATGATGCGCAGTTTCCAACTGGTTTTTTGCCAGGCGATGGCTTCTTGATGAAGCAAGTGGTTGGACTGCGGAAACCGCTGCGCCCACAGCGGTTCTATGTGTAACTCAAAGCATCTGGCGATGTGTTTGGATTTTTGAAGTTGGACCGAGCTGTGCTCGGGGTCTCGTCTGGCGTGACACAAAATGACGGCCAGTCGCAAACTCAGCAATTGGTAGATCAAGTGCTCATCTTCAAAATCGATGTCGAGTTTTCGCAATTTGCCTTTGTGTCCCAGCACCAACAAGCTCAACCGATGCAACTCGTGTTTGGCAAACCCTGGGGTGTCGGTGTTTTCCAAAATATAGGCACCGTGCTTGTGTGAGTCGGTGTGCGAAATCACGTTACCGATTTCGTGCAATTGAGCGGCCCAACTCAGCTTCTTTTGCAGTCTGATCCACTCTGAATGTCCTTCTTCGTGGGTTTGCAATTTTTTGAGAAATTCACAGGCAATTTTGCTGACCCTGTGAGCCTGCGCTGTGTCTGCTTGGAAACCTTTGCGCAGGCCGGACACAGTCAGAGCCCTGGTGTCTTTCGATTCGTCTTCACGGTCAAGCAAGTCGTACAAAACGCCGTGCCGCAAGGCGCCCGGTGTGACCATCAGTTGATCGATACTGAATAAATCCAGCAATGCAGACAGAACGCTGAGACCTCCGCCAATGACCGACTTACGTTCTTCTTTGAGCCCGTCAAGTTTGAGTTTGTCAACATGGCCAATCCGTATCAGCTGACCTTTGAGCCATGCAATGCCATCTTTGGTGATTTTGTCGGCAGGCCAACCTGCTTGTGCCAGTGCTTCAGAGACGGCGCTGACCGTTCCCGATGAGCCGTAGGCCACGTCCCACGTCCCCTTGCCAAACACAGGCAAGGCCTCGTCAAGAATTGCTTTGGCTGCCACCTCGGCTTTTTGAAAGGCGGCAGCCGTGAACTCACCACTGGCGAAATACTTCATGCTGGACGCCACGCTGCCAATGCGGTAGGACTCCAGTTGCATGGCATGTTTGTTGATTCCGATGATGAATTCGGTTGAGCGTCCACCAATGTCGACCACCAAACGACGCTCGTCAGACGGAGGCAGCAGGTGAGCCACCCCTTGGTAAATCAAACGCGCCTCTTCACGGCCTGAAACCACTTCAATTGGAAAGCCCAAAATTTGGTTGGCTTTGTCTAAAAACAATTTGGCATTTCTCGCTTCTCTGAGCGTTTGCGTCGCTACCGCACGAACTTGCGATCGATCAAATCCAGAGAGTTTTTCGGCAAAGCGCGCCAAGCATTCCCATCCTTTTTCCATGGAACTGGGGCTTAAATTGCGGTCTTGGTCTAAGCCACTGCCTTGTCTGACGGCTTCCTTCAAATACTCGTAGCGTTGGAACAAGCCATTGTTGAGTCGACATATTTCCAGTCGAAAACTGTTTGATCCCAGATCAATGGCTGCAAGCAATGTCCCGTTTTTCATGGCTGGGTTGCAGTCGTCAGGTCAGTGGCGAATTCCAATTCAGCCCCATCAGGGACCATGCTCGGGCACAACGCAGGTTCAACAGAGGCCGCCTGTTGGGTGGGGCAAGACTTGCAAAAATAATTCATTTGTATGATTTCAGTGATCGTGACGCCCAGATTTAAGCCAAAAAGAATGACACGACCCGGGACTTTTGCGTTGGTTCCATGAACCCCACTATGATATGACGGTAATGTGACAGTTCTAAGAAGCTTGGGTGGTCGCTGAAAAAGGCATACACGAGATTGTCATATTTCATGAATACATTATTGTTTGTCACCAAACAGGTCGTTGACGGCGACCTTTATTCACCCCAACCAAGGAGTATTCATGAATTTAGTCAAAAGCGCCATGTTGAGCCTCAGTGTAGTGCTTTTTTCCGGCCCAGTGCTCGCTCAAGACATCACCGGCGCAGGTGCAACCTTTCCTTTTCCCATCTACGCCAAGTGGGCTGAAGCTTACAAAGAGGTGTCAGGTGTGGGCATGAATTACCAATCCATTGGCTCATCTGGTGGCCTCAAACAGATCCGTGCCAAAACAGTGACTTTTGGTGCCAGTGACGCCCCCGTGAGTGGTCCTGACCTTGACAAAGACGGCATGGTCCAGTTTCCAGCCATCATCGGTGGCACCGTTCCAGTCATCAACTTAGCTGGCTTCAAGCCCGGCGAATTGCGTGTCACCGGCCCCGTTTTGGCTGAAATGTTCATGGGCAGCATCAGCAAATGGAACGATCCCAAGTTCGCCGCTTTGAACCCCGGCAAGAACCTGCCCAATGAAACCATCACAGTCGTTCACCGCGCTGACGGCTCTGGAACCACTTTCAACTTCACTGATTACCTGACTGCTGTCAGCAAAGACTGGGCTGACACGGTAGGTAAGGGTGCTGCCGTGAAATGGCCAGCACCTACCTCGGTAGGTGGCAAGGGTAATGAAGGTGTGGCAGCCAATGTCAACCGCATCAAAGGTTCAGTGGGTTACGTGGAATACGCTTACGTGAAAAAGAACAAAATGAATTTCATGCAAATGCAAAATGCCAGTGGCAAGTACGTGAGCCCTGATGACTTGACATTTGCCGCCGCCGCCGCCGGTGCAGATTGGTTCAGCGTGCCAGGCATGGGTGTGTCCATGGTGAATGCCAAAGGTGATACCAGCTGGCCCATCTCAACCGCTTCATTCATTTTGATGTACAAGAGCCCGACAGACAAAGCAGCTTCGGATGCTGCATTGAAGTTTTTCGATTGGTCCTTCAAAAATGGTAAAAAAATGGCCGCAGAACTTGACTATGTGGCATTGCCTGACGCTTTGACGGATCAGATTCGTAGCAAAGTTTGGAGCCAGATTCAAAAGTAATTGGATGGTCACAACAGTCGGTTGGTAGACAAGCATCTCCCAACCGATTGTTTCTGATTTGTACTTTGATTTGAAAGCGCCAGGCATGCTAACCACATTCCCTACAGAAACGAGCACCATGACCACAACCATTAGCAAAACAAATCTCAATGCAGTGGTTAAGCGTCAACGTATTCAGGATGTCATTTTTTATCGCCTGACCCAAATTTTCTCTTTGTTGGTGTTACTGGCATTGGCAGGCATCATCGTCTCCCTGTTCATCAATGCTTGGCCAACGTTTCAAAAATTCGGATTCAAATTCATCTGGTATGTCGAATGGGACATCATCAATGAAGAATTCGGCGCTGCCATTGCCATTGTGGGCACCTTGGCCAGTGCGGGTATCGCGATGCTTTTTGCCGTTCCTCTGGCTTTTGGCATTGCCGTTTTTCTGACAGAAACTTGCCCTGTTTGGCTTCGCCGACCGCTAGGCACGGCGATTGAATTATTGGCTGCCGTGCCGTCCATCATTTACGGCATGTTTGGTTTGTTTGTCTTTGCACCTATTTTTGCTGACTATGTACAAATGCCATTGCAAGATCTGATGGCGGGCATGCCTTTGATTGGCTCCTTGTTCAGCGGTGCCGTCAATGGCATGGGTATCCTCGCTGCGGGCATTGTGTTGGCATTCATGGTCTTGCCATTCGTCGCCTCTGTCATGCGCGATGTATTTGAAATCACGCCTTCGATATTGCGTGAATCTGCATATGGCTTGGGGTGCACCACTTGGGAAGTGGTTCGCAAAATTGTTTTGCCCTATACCCAAAAAGGTGTCATTGGTGGTGTGATGTTAGGTCTTGGCAGAGCATTGGGCGAAACCATGGCTGTGACTTTTGTGATTGGTAATGCCAACCGAATGCCGACCTCTCTTTTTTCGCCTGGCACTTCGATCGCTTCAACGCTTGCCAATGAATTTGGTGAGGCAGCAGACTTTCATATCTCCTCCTTGTTTGCCTTGGGCTTCATGTTGTTCATCATCACATTCGTGGTGCTGGCCGCGGCAAAGTTGATGATTAACAGAGCAGAAAAAGCAAAAGGTTTTTAACGTGGCAAACAACATGGACTTGGCTATTTACCGTCGTCGCCAGCTGGCAAATTTTTGGGGGCTACTGACCTCCATGCTTGCCATGGCCATTGGGCTTGCGGTTCTTTTTTGGATCCTTTTCGTATTGTTCTCAAATGGCTTTGCCTCTTTGGACTGGAACATGTTCACCAAAGACACGCCTGCACCCGGAACCGAGGGGGGTGGCTTGCGAAATGCAATCGTCGGCAGTTTGATGATCGTGGGACTGACGGTTTTGGTTGCCACGCCAGTTGGTATTTTGGCGGGCATTTACATGGCAGAGTATGGCGACAGAAGTGCCACTGCCAATGTCACCCGTTTTGTCACTGACATCATGCTGTCTGCGCCATCGATCGTGATTGGTTTGTTTGTCTACGCCATCGCTGTTGCATCAGTGGGGAGTTTCTCGGGCTACGCTGGCAGCTTGGCTTTGACCCTGATTGCCATTCCGGTGGTGATGCGCACCACAGAAAACATGTTGCGCTTGGTGCCAGGCACGCTTCGTGAAGCTGCTTTTGCCTTGGGCGCGCCACGTTGGAAAGTCTCCTTGTCAGTGACTTTGCGAGCTGCTAAGAATGGAGTTATCACGGGTTTGTTGTTGGCCGTTGCACGCATCAGTGGCGAGACGGCGCCTTTGTTGTTCACGGCGCTCAATAACCAATTTTTTAATTCAGACATGAGCTCACCTATGGCCAATTTGCCTGTGGTCATTTTTCAATTTGCCATGAGCCCTTATGACAATTGGATACGTTTGGCTTGGGGCGGTGCATTGTTGGTCACCATGGCTGTTTTGGTGCTCAACATCATGGCGCGTATCTTTTTCCGCAGCAAACAAATCACGTGAGTTTGCTCAAACCATCTTCACCCGACATACCCATCATTCAGGAAATTTATGGTTGATATCACCCCTAAAAATGCCATCGAGGTCAGGAATCTTGATTTTTACTATGGAAAATTTCAAGGTTTGAAGAAGATTGATCTCAATATTCAGGAGAATGCTGTCACCGCTTTCATTGGCCCGTCTGGCTGTGGCAAATCTACTTTGCTGCGCACTTTCAATCGCATGTACAGCCTTTACCCAGGTCAACATGCCGAGGGCGAGATTTTGTTTTATGGCCAAAATATTTTGGACAAATCTCAAGATTTGAACTTGCTCAGAGCGCAAATCGGCATGGTTTTTCAAAAGCCCACGCCTTTTCCAATGTCCATTTATGACAATATTGCGTTTGGCATTCGTCTGTATGAAAACCTCTCTCGCAGTGAAATGGACGACAGGGTCGAGTCAGCGTTGCAAAAGGCGGCCATTTGGGATGAGGTCAAAGACAAACTGGGGCAAAGTGGATTGTCATTGTCCGGTGGTCAGCAGCAAAGGCTTTGCATTGCGCGCACGGTTGCAGTCAGACCGAAAGTCATTTTGCTGGATGAACCAACGTCTGCACTTGATCCCATCTCTACGTCGAAAGTAGAGGAATTGATCAATGATTTGAAAAAAGATTACACCGTTGCTATCGTTACCCACAATATGCAACAAGCTGCTCGCGTATCCGACTTCACCGCATACATGTATTTGGGTAATATGGTTGAGTTTGGTGCCACCGAGCAGATTTTTTTCAAGCCAAACCGAAAAGAAACCGAAGATTACATCACTGGCCGTTTTGGCTGATCAGTTGGAATTAAAAGGAAAAAGAATGCCTGATAAACATTTATCTTCGCAGTTTGACCATGAACTCAACACTGTTTCCTCGCGACTGATGGAAATGGGTGGTTTGGTTGAATCACAAATTCAACAAGCGGTTTATGCTCTTTCGCTGTTTGTCGAAGAAGTGGCTGACCAAGTGATCAAGACCGAGAGTCAGGTGAACTCCATGGAAGTTGAAATTGACCGGGAGTTGTCCACCATCATTGCCAGACGGCAGCCCACTGCCAGAGATTTGCGTTTGTTGATGGCCATTTCTAAAGCCACTGCGAATCTGGAGCGGGCAGGCGACGAGGCCAATAAGATTGCCAGGATGGTCAAGTCTTTGATTCACAGCGGCGGCTTCAGGTCGCTGCCATCTTCAGAATTGCGGTTAACCACAGAAATGGCCAGTGGATTGCTGAGGAAAGCGCTGGATGCATTTGCCCGACTTGACACGTCAACAGCGTTGTCTATCTTAAAAGAAGACGATTTGATAGACAAAGAATTTGATGGTTTTGTCAGGAAATTAATCACTTACATGATGGAAGACCCGAGGACCATCAGCTCTAGTTTAGATTTACTGTTTGTGGCTAAAGCGCTTGAGCGCATCGGCGACCATGCAAAAAATATTGCCGAGTTGATCATCTACATCGTCAAAGGTGAGGATGTGCGGCACACTTCCATGGAACACATCGAATCCACTTTGCAATAAATATCAATGCGACATTTGCCAAAAGTTTTGATTGTTGAGGATGAGCCCTCTATCGCTGAATTGATCACTGTCAATCTTCGCCACAATGGTCTGTCTCCCACGTGGGTCGACGACGGTGAAAAGGCACAAAAAGCCATCGACGAAGTTTTGCCAGATGTTATTTTGTTGGACTGGATGTTGCCTGGACAAAGCGGTGTTTACTGGGCAAGAAAATGGCGCAGCGATCCCAGAACAAAGTCAGTACCCATTCTTTTCTTGACTGCCAAAAGCGAAGAGGTTGACAAAGTTTCAGGGCTAGACGCGGGAGCTGATGACTACATCACCAAGCCCTTTTCAACCCAAGAGTTGATGGCCAGGATCCGTTCTGTGCTCAGACGCCGTGCGCCACAACAAGCTGAAGATGCGGTCACCATCGGTCAGTTGCATTTGGATGGTGCGACGCACCGAGTGACTTTCGCAGGCGAGTCTCTCAAAATGGGTCCCACTGAGTTTAAGTTGCTCAATTTCCTGATGCACCACACTGAACGGGTTCATTCTCGGTCCCAATTATTGGACAAGGTCTGGGGTGACCATGTGTTCATCGAGGAGCGGACCGTTGATGTTCATGTCAAAAGACTTCGAGAAGCGTTGGGTGAAGCGGGTGCCATGATCGAGACGGTGAGAGGTGTGGGTTATCGATTCAATAACCAATCAAATTGAACTTATGTTTGTGACATTGTGATGGTTGGCAGAATTTTTTTACTTGTCATTTGGATGACCTTAGGCGCTTGTGCGGGTCTGTTAATTTCACCTTCCGCTCACAAAAATTTTGAATTCATTGCCTCGGGAATGATCGTGTCTTTGGTGCTGGCACATGTCATCAGTGGGTGGCAGGAAGACAGGTTTTTGAACTGGCTTCAACAACCGACGCTGGATACCACGCAAAAACACGGCGCTTTTTGGGCAAGTGCTGCAGACCGAATTGTCAGACTGCTCAAGAACAAGGAAGCCCAAAGACTTGCCAGTGAAGACAGCTTGCGCCAATTTTTGGCTGCTATTCAAGCCTCACCCCATGGTGTGATCATTTTGGACAAGGACACGCGGATCCAATGGAGTAATCAGACGGCTTCAGAGCATTTAGGCTTAGACCCTAAACTTGATTTGCAGCAACTCATTGGAAACATGTTGCGTAACCCCGTGTTCAGCGATTACGTCAATTCCAAGACGTTTGATCACGAAGTCATCATCGAAGGCAGAGACCACCGCATCGACAGCCCTCACAAAGTGGGTGTGCAGTTATTTCCCTATGGAGACGGCAGAATATTGCTGCTGTCCCGTGATGTGACATTGATTGAACAAGCAGAAACCATGCGGCGCGATTTTGTGGCCAATGTATCGCACGAGATCCGTACACCTTTGACCGTGCTCGCTGGTTTCATTGAAACTTTGCAGACCTTGCCTTTGTCCAATGAAGAACAAGAAAAGTATTTAACCTTGATGTCCAACCAAGCCTTCAGGATGAAGTCTTTGGTGGAGGATTTGCTCACTTTGTCCAGAATTGAAGGCAGACATCTGCCCGGTCAGCGTGAATGGGTGTCTGTGAAAAAGATCTTCGCGCACATTGAAGAAGAAGCCGTTGGCTTGTCTCTCAAATTGCACCCTCTGTTACCTGATCGTCAGCGATTGGTTTTTGAACTGCTGAACCAGGATGAGGCAGCCGAAATTTCAGGCTCTGCATCCGAATTGATCAGCGCATTTTCAAATTTGATCAGCAATGCCATTCGGTACACGCCCTCTGCTGGTGAAATCATTGTGCGTTGGAGCGTCACTGAATCGGGTGGAATTTTCAGTGTGAAAGATTCGGGCCCGGGCATTGCGCCCGAACACTTTGCCAGGCTGTCCGAACGTTTCTACAGAATTGACCGCAGTCGTTCCAGAGACACGGGTGGGACTGGGTTGGGTCTGGCAATTGTCAAGCATGTGATCCAACGACACGAAGGCGTGATGGACATCGAAAGCAAAATGCATTCAGGCTCTAAGTTTTCTTTGTTATTTCCGATGCACCGTCTGCGTCTTGGAAACCTGCACTCAACGGTTGAGCAAGTTAACGGTATTTAGAGTGGTTGACCGCGCGGGCGATCAACACCATCAAACCCACGCAAACCAAACCAAGCGCAATCACGCTCATTAACCAAAAGGCTGCGGGCGATTGCGTCGGTTGAATACTTCCAATACCCTCGTAAGCCAACAGATATCCGCCACTCAGTCCTACCCCCCAGAGCATGGAACCATAGACCAGCATCGGTAAAAAAGTGACCTTGAAGCTTCTGAGCACAAAAAAACATAAAGTTTGCAACGCATCGCCTATGTGATAAAAACCGACCAGCAGTAACAGTTGCGCTGACAATTTCGCCACTTGATCGTCTTTTGCATAAATCACTGCAATCTCATCAGAAAAAATAAACAGTATCGATGCCATCAACACTGCTTCTGCGGTGATCAACTGAAACCCAATCACCAACACAGACCGCATGTTTTGATAGTTGGCTGCACCAATCCAATAGCTCAATCTGGCACTGATGGCAATCGAAAAGGACAACGGAATCATATACAGCAGCGCTGTCATGTTGGCTGCGATTTGGTGACTGGCTGTGGCCATGGTGCCTTGTCTTGCAATGAACAATGCCATCAACGTGAAAGAAGTGACCTCAACCAACACACTCAGTCCGTTAGGAATGCCCAGTTTCGCCATCTGCTTGAGTTTCTCTGAATCGGGTTGACGCATGGTCTTCCAAATTTCAAATCGCTCATAAATTTCACTTCGCCACAGCAGAGCAAATGCGATGAAGCACATGACATAACTCACGATGACGGTAGCCAAAGCGCAGCCTGCGATGCCCATGCCATGGATCCCATCAGTTCCGAACGTCAGCACAATGGATAAAGGTATTTTGCAAAGCAAAGCGACAATTTGAATCCATGTGACCAACCTGGGCTTACCAATGCTTTGGTTCAGTGAACTGTAAAGTCTAAAAAACAAGGCGGCAGGCAAGGCTGCTGCCAAAATTCCCAAATACGACTGCGCGTCAGCCTGTACAGCCACCGGGACTTGCGTCAGGTGCAATAAAAAATAAGGCGACAGCAAAATCAACGCACCAATCAACGACAAAACCAACCAGACATACAGCGATTGACGCAGTAATTCGCCAATGGCTGAAAATTTCTTGCCGCCATACAGTTCGGCAAACATGGGCAACAGCGCTTGAATGACACCAATCAGAGTGACATACACCGTCACATAAATCGCTGAACTGACAGATAAAACGGCCAGTGCTTGCGTGTCGTATTGACCCGCGATGATGGTGTCAGTCACACCAAATGCAACGACTGCGAGTTGACCGACCAGAACGGTTCCTGCATGTTTGAGGATGGTCCTTCGTTCAGTCATGCGAGTCCGATCCAATGCGTTGATAAATTTGTACGGTATCGCTTTTGTCGCCCGGTCGCTGCAGTGTTTTGACGAACAGCCATTCTTCTGGATCAATCATCCACCGGCTTGTATCGTTGGCAATGGCTTTATGCAGTAGCCATTTGCAGCGATGACTGCTTTGCATCGGTTCAAACGTGAGGTCACCGTGGAAAGAAAAGCCAGCAACTTGATGTCTGTCCATTCGAGCAAACATCACACATTTGTCTGAACCAATCATGCTTTTCAATTGCGCGGTCCACGCTTTGTAACTCATGGCGCGGTCTATGAATGGCAGCCACAGTGTCATCAACAGCACCCAGCAAAGCACAACGCCAGTAGCGGGCAAGACCAAACTTTTCCAGATGGCGGAAGGGTGACGTCCCACGCGCCATGCAATGATTTTGAGCCAAATCAAACTGATGACGACGGCAGCAACCAAGGCCAGAGCATTGAATTCATGGACATATCCTGGCACCAGCCGGTACACATTGCGCGCAGGCTGCGCAGGAACACCCGTTTCAAGTGATAGCCAAACGCCCCAGATAGCAATCGCGCAGGTGGTGAAAAAAATCAATGTAAACCAATCTACCAGCGCTGCGACAGATCGTCGCAGTGTGGGTAGGGAGAAGGCTGCGAGCGCTGCAATGCTTGGAAGAACAAGTAACAGTGTTCTGTCTGCATTTGAAGTCAGCACACTGGCCAGTAATGTCACCGCAAACAAAAAAACGGGGAGGGTGAGGTGTTGGGTCCAAACTTGGTTTCGCCAATGGCCTCGCCATTTCCAAAGTGTCCAAGCGGCCATCGGCCATGCTGGCCATAAAAACCAAAGTAACAGCTCTACATTTTCTTTGAACTTGGTTTTAAATTGGAACAGATCGACGATTCGCCACTGCCAAAGGTCCAAGTTAGAAGCCATGAAAAGAACGCCAGCCAATGTGCTGAGCATGAGTTGAAGTTGAATCCGTGTTGATTGCGGGTTTCGCCACCACATGACACACAGACCCGACAGCAGCAGCGTTGCCAATGCAGGTGCACCACTCAGCGCAAGTAACACAGTCGCAGTACAAGTACCCCACAAACCCTTGCTGGGATAAAACTGCATGCAAGCCGCACCTGCAAAGAACACACACACCCATTGAAGCTGTAAGGCCATGGGCGTGATTTCATGACTCGGCACCGCCAGTCCAAGACAGGCCAAGTACGCGAGTAATCCACCATCTGCAATCGCTCTTGCGTAATCTTTGGGGTTGGCTTCGCCACCAAATGCAAAAGCCACGGGTTGTGCTTGTGGATTTCTGGCCAAGAAATAAATTCCCTGCCATAGGCAATACATGCCACCCAAACTCAACAATGAAAACACCAGACGCGCAGACAAGTCAGGTGACAAGCTATTCAATGTTTGAATGGCTACCATACCTATCCAATAAGGAAGTAAAGCATCCAACTCAGGCGCCATGCCCGCCATTTGCAAATGGAACAGTTGACTTTGACCCTGCACCAAACTCAGCATATAGCCCAGTGATGTCAAGTCCATGCTCTTCCAAGGACCGCGATCAAACGAGCCGATGAACACATAAACCACGCACATCAACATCAACCAATGCCTGGGCATTCGCCGCACAGCAAGGTTAGAGATGATGGCTGGGGAGGGTGTGTTCATTGGCCTTTGCGTTAAGAAAATGGGTCATGCACAAACAAAAAAAGCAGCCGTACAAGCTGCTTTTTGTGGCACGGCCCCAAGTTACTTGGCGGCTGTTTTACCGTATTTGTTACGGAATCTCTCAACACGG
>CANGZG010000027.1 GCA_947458415.1 Comamonadaceae bacterium
ATGCAAATTGTGCAGCCCACCACCGCCAGCCAAATCTTCCACGTGCTGCGTCGCCAAAGGGGGCGCAACCTCAGAAAACCGCTGATCATCTTCACGCCCAAGTCCCTGCTGCGCCACAAAGATGCCACGTCGCCTGTGTCCGAGTTCACCAAGGGTGGTTTCCAAACCATCATTCCTGAAGTCAAAGACATCAAGGCCGACAAGGTGAAACGCGTGGTGGTGTGCAGTGGCAAGGTTTATTACGACCTGGCCAAAAAGCGCGAAGAGGCCGGTCATGATGACACGGTGTTGATGCGCCTCGAGCAGCTCTATCCGTTCCCGCACAAAGTGTTTGCGGCTGAGCTGAAAAAATACCCGAACGCCACCGAGGTGTTGTGGTGCCAAGATGAACCGCAAAACCAAGGTGCATGGTTTTTTGTGCAGCACTACTTGTTTGAAAACATGGCCTCTGGTCAAAAACTGGGGTACAGCGGGCGCGCCGCGTCAGCCTCGCCCGCGGTCGGTTATTCGCATTTGCACCAAGAGCAACAAAAAGCGTTGGTCGACGGTGCATTCGGCCGCCTCAAAGGTTTCATCCTGACCAAATAAGTGCTGCCCTCAGCGCGTTATTGACCCATTTTTCATCCAGGAATTCACCATGTCTATCGTTGAAGTCAAAGTCCCCCAGTTGTCCGAGTCCGTGGCCGAAGCCACGTTGTTGCAATGGAAAAAGAAAGTTGGCGAAGCTGTCAGTGCCGATGAGATCTTGATCGATGTCGAGACCGACAAAGTGGTGCTCGAAGTGCCCGCTC
Organism: Comamonadaceae bacterium; assembly: GCA_947458415.1. GTDB lineage: Bacteria > Pseudomonadota > Gammaproteobacteria > Burkholderiales > Burkholderiaceae_C > Limnohabitans. The sequence goes on from CANGZG010000027.1 coordinate 792, forward strand.
CGTCAGCCGGTGTGTTGGTCGAGATACTGTGTGCCGACGGCAGCACCGTCATGGCAGACCAACTCATCGCCCGCATCGACACCGCAGCCACCGCGTCCGCGACGGCTGCCCCGGTTGCTGCCAAACCCGCTGTTGCCGCTGCTCCGGTAGCTGTAGCCAGTGCCAGCGCAGCCAAATCAGATGTGTTGATGCCAGCCGCTGCCAAATGTATGGCCGATCACCAACTGCCAGCAGGTTCAGTGACAGGCACCGGCAAAGACGGTCGCGTCACCAAAGGCGATGTGTTGGGAGCGGTGGCCACCGGTGTCAAGCCTGCGGCAGCCGCCATCCCCACCGGCGTGCCCACCAAGCTATTGCCGCAGGTCGATGGTCCATCGGTCGATCTGGGTGAGCGTCCAGAACAACGCGTCCCCATGAGCCGTTTGCGCGCCCGTGTCGCCGAACGTTTGTTGCAATCGCAATCAACCAACGCCATCCTCACCACGTTCAACGAAGTGAACATGGCACCGGTGATGGAAATGCGCAAGCGGTTTCAAGAAAAATTCGAAAAAGAACACGGCGTCAAGATCGGCTTCATGAGCTTTTTCGTCAAAGCCGCCGTGCATGCCTTGAAGAAATTCCCGGTGCTCAATGCGTCTGTCGATGGCAATGACATCGTCTACCACGGTTACTTTGACATTGGCATCGCGGTCGGTTCACCGCGTGGCTTGGTCGTGCCGATCTTGCGCAACGCTGATCAAATGAGTTTTGCTGACATCGAGAAAAAAATCGCCGAATACGGCGCCAAAGCACGCGACGGCAAACTCGGCATCGAAGAGATGACGGGTGGCACGTTCTCCATCAGCAACGGTGGCGTGTTTGGTTCCATGTTGTCCACGCCAATCATCAACCCGCCCCAGTCTGCGATTTTGGGCGTGCACGCCACCAAAGACCGCGCGGTGGTGGAAAACGGGCAGGTGGTGGTTCGCCCCATCAATTACTTGGCCATGTCTTACGACCACCGCATCATCGATGGCCGTGAAGCTGTCTTGGGCCTGGTCGCGATGAAAGAGGCATTGGAAGACCCCGCCCGTTTGTTGTTTGACATTTAAAGAAGAAAAACATGAGTAAACCATTCGATGTCATCGTCATCGGTGCTGGCCCTGGCGGCTACATCGCTGCCATTCGCGCCGCACAACTTGGCAAGCAAGTGGCTTGCATCGATGAATGGAAAAACGCCTCTGGCGGACCAGCACCGGGCGGCACCTGTACCAACGTGGGTTGCATTCCCTCCAAAGCCTTGTTGCAGTCGTCTGAGCATTTCGACCAAGCCCAACACCATTTTTCAGACCACGGTATCAGCGCCAAAGAGGTGAAGATGGCCGTGGCCAAAATGCTGTCTCGCAAAGACACCGTGGTCAAGCAAAACAACGACGGCATCTTGTATTTGTTCAAGAAAAACAAAGTCACTTTCTTCCACGGCAGAGGCAGTTTTGCCAGCAAATCTGAAGCGGGGTATGAAATCAAAGTCGTTGGCCAAACCGAAGAATCGTTGGTGGCCAAGCACATCATTGTTGCGACAGGTTCCAGCGCACGAGCCTTGCCAGGCGCCCCTTTTGATGAAGAACAGATCCTGTCCAATGACGGTGCGTTGCGCATCGGCGCGGTACCGAAACAACTGGCGTTGATTGGTTCAGGCGTCATCGGTTTGGAGATGGGCTCTGTCTGGCGACGTCTCGGCGCACAAGTCACCATCTTGGAAGGTCTGCCCACTTTCTTGGGCGCGGTCGATGAGCAGATTGCCAAAGAAGCGAAAAAGGTATTTGATAAACAAGGGTTGAACATCCAACTCGGCGTCAAAGTCGGTGACATTGCGCGCAGCAAAAAAGGCGTCAGCGTCAACTACACCAACGCCAAAGGCGAACCCCAGCGGCTCGAGGTTGACAAATTGATCGTGTCGATTGGACGCGTGCCCAACACTAACGGCTTGAATGTCGAAGCCGTGGGTTTGCAGCTGGACGAGCGTGGTGCCATCGTGGTTGACGCGGATTGCCAAACAAACTTGCCAGGCGTCTGGGCGGTCGGTGATGTGGTGCGTGGGCCCATGCTTGCACACAAAGCCGAGGAAGAGGGCGTCGCGGTCGCCGAGCGCATTGCCGGACAACACGGCCATGTCGATTTCAATTTGGTGCCTTGGGTCATCTACACCAGCCCGGAAATCGCATGGGTTGGACGCACCGAACAGCAACTCAAGCAGGACGGCGTGGCTTACAAGGCCGGCAGCTTTCCCTTTTTGGCCAATGGCCGCGCACGTGCGTTGGGCGACACCACGGGCATGGTGAAGATGTTGGCCGATGCACACACCGATGAAATTTTGGGCGTGCACATCATGGGACCGCAGGCCAGCGAATTGATAGCCGAGGCGACTGTGGCCATGGCATTCAAAGCCAGCGCGGAGGACATTGCGCGCATTTGCCATGCCCACCCATCGCTGAGTGAATCGACCAAAGAAGCGGCCTTGGCTGTCGACAAACGCACGTTGAATTTTTAAGTCACGTTGTCATGCCACTGCGCGTCGTTTCCCACCCGGCGAAAACCATCTCCGCCACACAGGCGGCGGCCATGGTCAGGCCTGGCATGTGGATCGACTACGGCGCCACCTTGTGCCAGCCCGATGTGTTTGACCAAGCCTTGGCTGAACGCAAAGACGAATTGCACGATGTCAAATTTCGTTCTTGCATCACCATGCGGCCTCGCGCGGTGTTGGAATGCGACCCAGAAGGGCATCACTTTCATTGGTTCAGCATGCATTTCTCGGGCTACGACCGTCAATGGCATGACAAGGGCAGAGCCCATTATTTGCCTGTGAATTTGGGTGAAATTCCGGACTATTACCAACGCTTCATCGATCCGGTCGACATCGTGGTGTTGAAAACTTGCCGCGAGGATGAACACGGGTTTTTCAATTTCAGTGCATCCAATCTATGGCACCGCGATATCATCGAGCGCGCGAAATGCGTGATGGTTGAAGTCACTGATGGCCTGCCCTATGTCCATGGGGTTCGCAATGGTGTGCATCGCAGCGAAGTCGATTTTGTGATCGAAGGTGACCACCAAGCGGCACCGGCACTGCCGCAACCATCAGCCACGCCGGTGGATGTCGCGGTGGGTCAATTGATCGCGGCGGAAATTGAAGATGGTGCCTGTTTGCAAATTGGCATTGGCGGCATGCCCAATGCGGTGTGCGAGCAATTGCTGCACAGTCCTGCCCAAGACCTCGGTGTGCATTCGGAAATGCTGACCGAGGGCATGGTCAAGCTGTACCAAGCAGGCAAAGTCACCAACGCCAAAAAACAAGTTCACACGGGCAAGATGGCTTTCTCTTTTGGATTGGGCTCGCCCGGTTATTACGCCAGTTTGCACCGCAACCCTGACATGGCTTGCTTGCCCGTGCAAGACACCAATTTGCCGCACGAAATCATGCGCAACCACCGGGTGGTCGCGATCAACAACACCACGCAAATGGATTTGCAAGGCCAAGCCGCATCAGAATCCGACGGGTTTCGTCACATCAGTGGCACAGGCGGGCAGTTGCAATTTGTGCGTGGCGCTTATGCGTCTGAGGGTGGCAAATCATTCATGTGCTTGTCGTCCACCTTTGAAAAAAATGGCCTACGCAAAAGCCGCATCGCCTTGTCTCTGACGCCGGGAAACATGGTGACCACACCGCGCACCGACATGATGTATGTCGTGACCGAATACGGCATCGTCAATTTGAAAGGGAAATCGGTGCCCGAACGCGCACTGGCTTTGATTTCAATTGCCCATCCCGATTACCGCGAGGCGCTGACCCGCCAAGCCTATGAGCACCGTTTGCTTGCCCGTGGCGTCAGTTTTTCTCGCCATTAAAAAGCCAAAACCAAGCACACCATGTCCGTCTCAGACATTTACCAACAAGAACTGAAGCAGCGTGGTTTTGCGGCTGACCCCGCGCAACTGCGGGCGGTGGATGCGTTAGAGCGTTGTGCGAGCGAGTGGACGCAATACAAACACAAACGCGGCAATTCGTTGAAAAAACTGATCAACCACCCCGACATACCCAAGGGCGTGTATTTGTACGGTGGCGTCGGTCGTGGCAAAAGTTTTTTGATGGATTGTTTTTTCAATGCCGTGCCGATTGAGCGCAAAACCCGCTTGCATTTCCATGAGTTCATGCGCGAGGTGCACCGTGAATTGAGAGACTTGCAAGGCACAGTCAACCCCTTGGATGAACTGGGTGAGCGCATGGCCAAGCGGTTCAAGTTGATTTGTTTTGACGAGTTTCACATCGCCGACATCACTGACGCCATGATCTTGCATCGCTTGCTGATGGCGATGCAGCACAACGACATTGGCTTTGTCACCACCTCCAATTTCAAGCCCGACGAGTTGTACCCTGATGGCTTGCACCGCGACAGGTTGTTGCCAGCGATCGATTTGCTCAATGCCACCATGCAGGTGGTCAATGTGGACAACGGTGTCGATTACCGTGGCCGCATGTTGGAGCAAGCACAGCTGTACCTGACACCTTGCAACGACGGCACAGAAACCCTCATGCACCAGACGTTTGACCGGTTGGCTGAATCGCCTGACCAAGATGGGTTACTGATGATTGAAGAACGCAAGCTCTGGGCCAAACGCCGCGCAGGCGGCATGGTGTGGTTTGACTTCAAAGTGTTGTGCGGCGGGCCGCGTTCGCAAAATGATTTTTTGGAAATTGCCAGCCAATTTCACACGGTGTTCCTCAGTGGCGTGCCGCAAATGGAAGTTCGCATGTCTTCCGAGGCCAGACGCTTCACGTGGTTGATTGATGTGTTGTATGACCGCCGGGTGAAATTGGTGCTGCAAGCCGACGTTGAGCCCGAGTTGCTCTACACCGAAGGACCGATGTCGCATGAATTTCCCAGAACCGCTTCCCGACTGCGAGAAATGCAATCTGGCGCCTTTTTGGCCTTGGGTCGCAGACTGGTGGATACTTCGCTGACATGAAGCACCTTGTTTATTTCATTTTGTGTGGCGTTTTGCAATTGGCCAACCCTGCTTGGGCGCAGTCTTCTGCGGCCATCGACAAAGCACAGGCCTCACCTGAATTGCTCCAAGGCTTGGATTTGGACGCCGAGCGAAAGCGCATCCGTTTTGAGCGTGACTTGGCCGACACCGAATACAAAACAGCGCTTAAGTTGTGCTACCAAAAATTTGCAGTCAACAGCTGCAAGCAAGATGCCTTGGACACGAAAATCAAACGTGACAACGATTTGCGCCGACAAGAAACGATTCTCAACAATGCGCTTCGAAAGCAACGTGGCGACAAAGCCCAGTTGCGTTTGGAAGACAGACAAAGCCAAGAAAAGCAATTGAAAGACGAAGAACAGCGCATGGAGCAACGCAATGTTCACCTCGACAAATTGCAAGAAAACATCGAGAAAAACGAAAAAGCCTTGGACAAAGAGCTCGAGATTGAAGCAAACCGAGAAAAATACCAACAACGCTTAGAAGAACTTCAAGAACGCAAACGCAAGCACGAAGAAAAAGCTGCCCAAGCCGCACAAAAACGCGCTGACTACCAGCGAAAACAAGAAGAGGCCGATAAACGCCGCAAGAGCGTTGAAAAAGACGCTGCTGAGCGCAAACCCAACATGGATCCCTTGCCCACACCCAAGCCTGCGGACATGCCTCGATGAACAGGGGCCGGTTTGACTGAACGCCTGAGCGACGTGGTGCGCGAGATGTTCACACCACACGGTCCGCTGGCCAGAGCAACGGCTTTTTTTCAGCCACGCCAAGGCCAAACCGACATGGCGTTGGCCGTGGCAGACACCTTGGAAAAAGGCGGCTCTTTGGTGGTCGAGGCGGGCACAGGCGTTGGCAAAACTTTTGCCTATCTGGTGCCGGCCTTGCTCAGTGGAGAACGCGTGCTGTTGTCAACGGCCACCAAAACATTGCAAGACCAATTGTTTTCTCGCGACATCCCGGACGTGATCAAAGCCTTGGGTTTGCCTTTGAAATTGGCCATGCTCAAAGGTCGCGGCAGCTACCTGTGCCAGCAACGCTTGGAACTGGCCTTGAGCTCGGCCAGTTTGCCAGACCGACATGCGGTCAAAACCTTGGCCGTGGTTCAGCAGTGGGCCAAGACCACTGTCAGCGGCGATTTGGCAGAAGTGCCCAGCCTCGATGAGCAGTCCGCGTTGATCCCGTTGATCACGTCCAACCGCGACAACTGTTTGGGGTCGCCTTGCCCGCATTGGCGTGAATGCCATGTCAACCAAGCCAGGCGCGAAGCCATGGCTGCCGATGTCGTGGTCATCAACCACCATTTGTTCTTTGCTGACATGGCGGTGCGTGAGTCAGGCATGGCCGAGCTGTTGCCCACCGTGCGGGTCGTGATCTTTGACGAAGCCCACCAGTTGAACGAGACAGGCATTCAGTTTTTAGGCAAACAGTTGGGCAGCGGTCAATTGCTTGACCTCGCTCGCGACACGCTGACTGCCGGGCTGCAATTGGCGCGAGGCTTGGTGGACTGGCAAGCCCTGACCGGCACATTTGAAAAAGCGGTTCGCGATTGGCGTTTGTTGGTGGGCAAGCAACCGGCGAATGCCAAATTGCGATGGAGCCAAGCCCAGCCGCAAGGCATCGACCCGCAAGATTGGCGGCAGGCGTTGGACGAGGTGTCTCGCACAGCCAGCGCGTTGCAAGACGCCTTGGACGTGGTGATGGATGCAGCGCCGGATTTTCAACGCTTGCACGAGCGTTTGGGCGATGTTTTGGGCTTGATCGACTATTTTGCTAACCCTTGCGCCCTGGGCTGCGTGCGTTGGTTGGATGTGAGCTCACAAATGCGGTGCATGGAAGCGCCACTGGACATCGCCGATGTGGTTCAAACCAAGTTGCTCGATGCGCAAGTGATCACGGTGCCCAATGCCGAGCAACAGCCCGTGGCGTTGCCGCGCAGTTGGATATTCACCTCGGCAACCTTGGGGTCCGACCCGCAACTGCGTTGGTTCACTGAACCTTGCGGTTTGCAAAACGCACAGGTGCTGCAAGTGCAAAGCCCGTTTGATTACGAAAACCAAGCTTGGTTGTATGTGCCGCGGGGCATGGTGTCACCCAAAGACCCTCAGCACAGCGAACAAGTGGCTTCCCTCAGTTGGCAAGTCGCGTGCACCTTGGGCGGTCGAACACTGGTGCTGACCACGACCACGCGTGCATTGAGAGCGATTGGCGACCAATTGTTGGCGTCAGCGAATGACAACCCAGAGATGGACATATTGGTTCAGGGGCAACACCCGAAACGCGAGTTGATGCAACGTTTTCGGCAAGCCATCGAGCCGGGTGGCAAAGGCACGGTGTTGGTCGCCACCGCCAGTTTTTGGGAAGGTTTTGACGTGCCTGGCGATGCACTGCAAGCGGTCATCATCGACAAGTTGCCTTTTCCGCCGCCGAACGACCCATTGGTGGAGGCGCGCAGCCAGCGTTTGGAGGCGCAAGGCAGAAGTTCGTTCAATGACTATTTTTTGCCTGAGGCCGGTGTGTCCCTCAAACAAGGGGCAGGGCGGTTGATTCGCCGCGAAACCGACCGTGGTGCTTTGGTGATTTGCGACAACAGGTTGGTGAACACGCCCTATGGCAGGCGTTTGTTGGCAGTCCTGCCCCCGATGAAACGGGTGGATCAATTTCCCGCTTTGCTGACCGCGCTCAGCAGCATCACCAAAACTTGAACCAGCTTTTTTTCGCAGGCTTGGCTGGGGCGGATGCCGGGAAATAGCGGCTTTCGGGGAAGGATGCTTTGAGCACCCGCTGCGTGTCTTCGCTCAGCTGCGTCAAGCCCAGCGCTTGGTAGGAGTCAATCAGAATGATCAGCGCGTTTTCTGCCGCTTCGCTGTTGGGGTAATCATTCAAAGTGGCTTGGGCGCGGTTGACCGCTGCCACGTAAGCGCCTTTGTCATAGTAGTGCTTGGCTACTTTGAGCTCTGATTTCGCCAGCAAATTCACGATGTGGCGCATGCGCAAGGTCGCATCGGGGGAGTATTTCGAGTCTGGAAACCGGGTGACCAATTCTTTGTAAGCTTCAAACGAATCGCGAGCAGCCATCTGGTCGCGTTCGGCCAAATCTTGCTTGAACCATTTGGACATCAAGCCCAAATCGTCATTGAAATTGATGGTGCCTTTCAAATAAAGCGCATAGTCGAGCGCAGGGTTGGCCGGGTTGAGCTTCATGAACCGGTCCAGTGTCATGAGTGCGGCGACACGGTCACCGTTTTTGTATTGGGCGTAAGCCTTGTCGAGTTGCGCTTGCTGTGCCAGTGGCGTCCCTGCTGCACGGCCTTCGAGTTTGTCAAACAACACGATGGCTTTGTCGTAAATATTGCCCTTCATGATGTCCTTGGCCTCGGCATAAATTTCCTCGGGGGACATCTTGGCGGTCGCGTCTTTTTCGTCGGTGGCGCAAGCACCTAACAGTAATAACACCCACACCATTGATAATGAAAGAAATCTCTGCACATGAACCCTTCAAACTTTGAACTGACGCGATTATCAACGATGCATCCGACCGAGCCCATCCCATCCACATCGCTGGTTGCAGAGGACACCGTGATGGAAGAGTTGGACGTTGACACGGAGGAGCGGCGACTGGAAATCACGCCCGGTTTGCATCGACAGCGGTTAGACCGTGCACTGGTTCAGTTGATGCCTGAATTTTCTCGCAACCACTTGAAACACTTGATCGAGGAGGGGTTTGTTCGCTCTGCTGCGAACAACCAACCCATTGGCAAAGTGGCTTACTTGGTCAAGGCGGCAGAGATCATCACCGTTCGACTGCAGCCGACCGAAATGTCGCAAGCCTATGTGGCACAGGCCATGCCCATCCATGTGGTTTATGAAGACGCGCATTTGCGCATCATTGACAAACCTGCTGGGCGGGTCGTGCACCCGGCGCCTGGCAATTGGAGTGGCACCTTGCTCAACGGCTTGCTCGCGCTCGATCCTGCGGCGGCACAGGTGCCCCGCGCCGGAATTGTTCATCGCTTGGACAAAGACACCAGCGGTTTGATGGTGGTTGCGCGCACCCGCGCATGCATGGATGCCTTGGTGGCCATGATTGCTGCACGCGATGTGCACCGCGACTATTTGGCGCTCAGCCAACGCCCTTGGCGCGGCGACATGCGCCGAGAGGTCGAGTTACCCATTGGACGCGACCCACGACAGCGTTTGCGCATGGCTGTCGTGGATTTGGCGCGGCAACCCGGCAAACACGCCCACACTTCGCTGCACTGTTTGGACAGCAACGACCAAGGCTGTTTGGTGCACTGCACGTTGCACACGGGGCGCACCCACCAAATCCGCGTGCACATGGCGGCCATCGGCTTGCCCTTGTTGGCCGATGGTTTGTATGGCGGCGCAGGGTATTTGCCCTTGGATCGCCAGGCTTTGCATGCGTTCAGGCTGGGCTTTACGCACCCATTCAGCCAAGAGGTTTTGCAATTTTCTTCGCCCTTGAGCGCCGATATCCAGCAAGCCCTGGACGCGATGGGCTTGCGCAACCCCCTCGGCTAGAATGACCGATTGATTTCCCCCGGACATTGGATGATGAATACCCTGGATGCCAAGCGTGTCCTTGAGACGGCTTTGTTGTGCGCCACCCAGCCTCTGCAGGTGCGGGAGTTGCGTCAACTTTTTCATGACGAACTCGGTGCTGACACCCTCAAAACATTGCTCGAATCCTTGCAAGAGGATTGGCAACAACGCGGCTTGGCGTTGGTGAATGTGGCCAGCGGTTGGCGCATGCAAAGTCGCCCCGAGATGCGCGATTTCCTCGACCGGCTGCATCCCGAAAAACCCCCCAAATATTCGCGCGCTGCCATGGAAACCTTGGCCATCATCGCCTACCGCCAGCCTGTGACCCGCGGTGACATGGAAGACATCCGTGGCGTGACAGTCAATTCTTTGGTCATCAAACAATTGGAAGACCGGGGCTGGGTCGAGGTGATCGGGCACCGCGAAACGGTCGGTCGCCCCATGTTGTATGCCACCACCCGCCAGTTTTTGGACGATTTGGGCATTGCCTCGCTGGACCAACTCCCTCCCTTGGAAACGCAAGGCGCAACAGAGGGATTTTTTGAGCAACTTGCTGATGCACCAGCCAGCGAAGACCCGTCGCAAATGGCCATGCCGCTGGACGAAGCCGATACTGACACCGCCGCTGATGAAGTCGCCGACACGCAAGACCCAACGGCATCGGGCCTGACCCAGTGAGCAAACCCGGCATTCAATTTGACGACATCGTCTCTGGCGACTACGACACCCAAGCCTCGACGGACACTGCGGCGCCCCCACCCAAGCGGGTGCTCAGCGCCCAACCCGACACCCCTAAGCTTCACAAAGTGCTCGCGCAGTCGGGCTTGGGCTCGCGGTTGGACATGGAGCAACTCATCGCCGATGGCAAAGTCTGGGTCAACGATGAACCGGCGCACGTCGGCCAGCGCATCCAGTACGGGGACCGCATCAAAGTCAACGGCAAACCCCTGTTTGTGCGAATCGAGCCACCCCCCCCGCGTGTGATCGCGTACCACAAGCCTGCTGGCGAAATTGTCAGCCGTGACGATCCCCAAAGCCGTCCCACGGTGTTTCGCAAATTGCCTCGTTTACAAACCGGCAAATGGCAATCGGTTGGGCGCTTGGACCTGAACACCGAAGGCCTGCTGTTGTTTACCAATTCAGGCGAACTGGCCAACAAATTGATGCACCCGCGTTTTGGGCTCGAGCGTGAATACGCGGTGCGCGTACTCGGACATTTGAGCAACATTGAAAAAGCCAAATTGCTGGAAGGCGTGCAGCTCGAGGACGGTGAAGCCCGGTTTGGCAGTTTGGAAGAGGGTGGCGGTGAGGGAGCCAATTGCTGGTACCGGGTCACCATCCAAGAAGGCCGTAACCGCGAGGTCAGGCGCATGTTTGAGGCGGTGGGACATGCCGTGAGTCGCTTGATCCGCATACGCTACGGCAAGATGCTCTTGCCTCGCGGCCTCAAACGCGGTGAGTGCATGGAGTTGGACGCGGTCGATACCGACCAATTGATCCGCAGTGCCGGACTGGGCCGAGTGTCTGGCAAGACGGCGGGTGTCAGGGCGTCCGCCCCGCTGGCCCAAGGTCGTCCACCCCGTTCAGGCAACAAGCCCGTCGCAGCAGCGGCCAAACCCGATTTCATTGGCGCTGACAGCTTGACCCGCCAACGTCGCGAGCAAAAGTCCAAAACCTCACGGTCTAAGGCTTTGCCCCGCAGGGCTAAAATCAATTGATATGGGTATTCACCCTTATTTTTGTTAACTTTCTGGAAACTTTCTCATGGCCATCGAACGCACCCTCTCCATCATCAAACCCGACGCCGTCGCCAAAAACGTGATCGGTCAGATTTACAGCCGATTTGAATCGGCTGGTCTGAAAATCATCGCGTCACGCATGGCCCACCTGAGCCGTGGCGAAGCCGAGGCTTTTTACGCGGTTCACAAAGCGCGTCCTTTTTTCAAGGATTTGGTCGATTTCATGATTTCCGGCCCGGTGATGATCCAAGTTTTGGAAGGCGAGAACGCCATCCTCAAAAACCGTGACCTGATGGGCGCCACCGACCCCAAAAAGGCAGACAAAGGCACCATCCGTGCGGACTTTGCTGACAGCATTGACGCCAACGCAGTGCACGGCTCCGATGGCCCCGACACGGCTGCGCAAGAAATCGCGTTTTTCTTCGCGGGCATGAACGTGTTCAACCGCTGACACCGGCTCGCCCGGCCGTGCCATGAAAACCAATCTGTTGGATTTCGATCTCGATGGGTTGGTGGCTTGGTGTCAAGCGCAGGGCGAAAAAAAATTCCGTGCGGTTCAGCTGTTTCGCTGGATCCACCAAAAAGGCGTGGCCGATTTTTCGGCCATGACCGATTTGGCGCAAAGCATGCGCCAGACCTTGCAAGCGCATGCCGAAATCCGCGCACTGCCTGTCATCACTCGACACGATTCGACCGACGGCACCATCAAATGGATGTTCGATGTGGGCCAAGGCAATGCCATTGAAACCGTCTTCATTCCTGAAACTGACCGTGGCACGCTGTGCGTGTCATCCCAAGCCGGATGCGCCGTGGGGTGTCCGTTTTGCTCCACGGGCGCACAGGGTTTCAGTCGCAACCTGACTACCGCAGAAATATTGGCTCAATTGTGGTTTGCCGAAACCACGTTACGCCGCGAATTCGCCACCCAAGATCGTGTCATCTCTAACGTGGTGATGATGGGCATGGGCGAGCCTTTGCAAAACTACAGTGCCTTGATCCCGGCTTTGAAAACCATGCTCGATGACCATGCCTATGGCATGTCCAGGCGCCGCGTGACCGTGTCAACTTCGGGTGTGGTGCCCATGATCGAGCGCTTGGGTCAAGATTGCCCGGTGGCCTTGGCGGTTTCCTTGCACGCACCCGATGACGCATTGCGTGACCGCTTGGTGCCGCTCAACTTGAAGTACCCGTTGGCCGAATTGCTGCAAGCCTGCCGCGATTACCTGGCATTTGCCCCGCGTGACTTCATCACGTTTGAATATTGCATGCTCGACGGCGTCAATGACACTGACGCACATGCGATGGCTTTGGTTGAGTGGGTTCGACCTGCGCGCGGTGAGCCGTTGCCGTGCAAATTCAACCTGATTCCATTCAACCCTTTCCCCGCTTCGGGGTTGTTGCGTTCATCGCCTGATCGCGTCAAAGCGTTTTCAGCGGTGCTGTCGGGTGCGGGCATCGTCACCACCGTTCGCAAAACCCGTGGTGACGACATTGCCGCGGCTTGCGGTCAACTCGCGGGCGATGTGCAAGACCGCACGGATGTGGCGGGCAGACGCGCCAAAACCATTCAGATTCACGCCTGATTACGGCAAAATCCCAGCATGCAGCAACCCATTCCTTTTTCCCAGCCCAAGCGGCACCGTTCTTTGCAAGCGCGTGTCAGTTGGGGCGATCAAGTGGTCACCGTGGGCGGAGACGCGCCAGTGCGCGTGCAATCGATGACCAACACCGACACGGGTGACGCCATCGGCACAGCCATTCAGGTCAAGGAACTCGCCCAAGCCGGTTCCGAATTGGTCCGCATCACGGTGGACACCCCTGAATCTGCCAAGGCCGTGCCCTACATCCGTGAACAACTCGACAAGATGGGCGTGCATGTTCCCTTGGTGGGCGACTTTCACTACAACGGCCACCGTTTGCTGACCGAATTCCCAGAATGCGCCCAAGCCCTTTCCAAATACCGCATCAACCCGGGCAATGTGGGCAAGGGCGACAAGCACGACAAGCAATTCGCGCAAATGATTGAAGCGGCGATCCGTTATGACAAAGTGGTGCGCATCGGCGTGAACTGGGGCAGCTTGGACCAAGAACTGTTGGCGCGTTTGATGGATGTCAACGCGTCTCGCAGTTCGCCATGGGAGGCCAAGCAGGTGATGTACGAAGCCTTGGTGACGTCTGCGCTTGAATCTGCCGATTTGGCTGAACGCATCGGCTTGGCTCGCCATCAAATCATTTTGAGTTGCAAGATGAGTGGCGTGCAAGACCTGATCGCGGTTTACCGGGAACTCGCCCGTTGCACAGACCATTCGCTGCATTTGGGCTTGACCGAAGCGGGCATGGGGACCAAGGGAACGGCGGCCTCCAGCGTGGCGTTGGGTGTGTTGTTGCAAGAAGGCATTGGCGACACGATCCGCGTGTCATTGACGCCGCAGCCCGGCGAAGCGCGCACGCAAGAGGTGTTGATTGCCACAGAAATTTTGCAAGCCTTGGGCTTGCGAACCTTTGTGCCCAGTGTCACGGCCTGCCCGGGCTGTGGCCGCACCACCAGCACCACCTTTCAAGAACTGGCCATGCAAATTGACGATTACTTGCGCTACCAAATGCCGGTGTGGCGCAAGCAATACCCGGGCGTGGAAAACCTCAAAGTCGCTGTCATGGGTTGCATCGTCAATGGTCCCGGCGAAAGCAAGCATGCCGACATTGGCATCAGCTTGCCGGGTACCGGTGAGGCACCGGCTGCACCCGTGTTCATCGATGGCGAAAAGGCGCTCACCTTGCGCGGCGAGAATATCGCCAAAGAATTCCACGACATTGTCGAAAATTACGTTCAAAAGAAATATGCGATTCAGGCCTGAGTGCTGAACGCCACACATCACCATGGTTGATAAATTGACTGCCGTCAAAGGCATGAATGACATCTTGCCGCCGGAATCGGCGCGCTGGGAAGCACTGGAAACCACGGTGCGCGAGGTCATGCGTTTGCATGCTTACCGCAACATCCGCACGCCCATTGTTGAACCGACCGCCTTGTTCGTGCGTGGGCTCGGCGAGGTGACTGACATCGTCGAAAAAGAAATGTATTCCTTTGAAGACCGCTTGAACGGCGAGCAGTTGACATTGCGCCCCGAGTCCACAGCAGGGGTGGTGCGTGCGGTGGTCGAGCACAACATGCTTTACGAAGGCGGAAAACGGCTCTACTACATGGGCCCCATGTTCAGGCACGAGCGGCCCCAACGAGGACGCTATCGCCAATTTCACCAAATCGGCGCCGAAGCGCTGGGGTTTGGTGGGCCTGAAGTGGATGCGGAATTGATCTTGCTCGCCGTGTCGTTATGGCAAGCGATGGGTTTGCAGGATGTGCGGCTTGAGCTCAACAGCTTGGGACAACCGCCGGAGCGACAACAGCACCGCGCCGCATTGATTGCTTATTACGAACAACACAGTGACCAACTCGACGAAGATGCCAAGCGCCGTTTGCACAGCAACCCCTTGCGTATTTTGGACAGCAAAAACCCGGCGATGAAAGCATTGAATGACGCAGCCCCCAGGCTGCTGGATTTTCTGGGCGTCGAAAGCTTGGCACATTTCAACGCGGTCAAAGCCATCTTGGATGCCAACGGCGTGGCTTACCACATCAACCCCAAGTTGGTCAGAGGCATGGACTATTACAACCTGACCGTGTTTGAGTTCATCACCGAGCGATTGGGCTCACAGGGCACCGTGTGTGGCGGCGGACGCTACGACTACTTGATTGGCGAGATTGGCGGCAAACATGCGCCAGCTGTCGGTTGGGCGCTGGGCGTCGAGCGTGTGCTGGAATTGCTCAAGGAGCAGGGCAATGCCGCGCCTGATGTTGCCGCAGATGCTTATGCCATCGTGCCTGAAGCTTCTTCTTTGCCGCTGGTCATGCCTGTGTTGCAAACCCTGCGCGGCATGGGGGTCTCGGTCCAAATGCACGCACCTGCAGGCGCCGGCGATGGCATGGGCAGCATGAAGTCGCAATTCAAAAAGGCCGACGCCAGCGGCGCGCGTTATGCCTTGGTGTTTGGCCCTGATGAACTGGCCAGTGGACAGGTCACGCTCAAAGCCTTGCGCGACGGTCAAGGTGCGCAACGCAGCGAATCGCTCAAACAGATCGCCGAATGGGGCCACCGCCTACAATCTCCCCTTTTACCCTAGCTTATTTGGAATCTCATGGCGACCCATCTTGACCTTGAAGAACAAGAACAACTCGACCAGTTCAAACATTTCTGGAACCGTTGGGGCAACCTGATCACTGGGTTGATCACGGTGGTTCTGGTGATTTACGCCAGTTGGAACGGTTGGAATTACTGGCAGCACCGCCAAGCGGCACAAGCGGCGGTGTTGTACGACACGTTTGAAAAAGCGGTTCGAGGCAAAGACGATGCGCTCATGACCCGGTCTTTGACAGATTTGCAAGACCAGTTTGCACGCACCACCGTCGCGCAACAAGCCTCTTTGTTGGCTGCCCGTATTTACGTCGACCAAACCAAATTGACCGAAGCGGAAAAAGCCTTGCGTTGGGTGATTGATTTGAACAAAGACCCAGGTTTTGTGGCATTGGCCCGTCTGCGTTTGTCGGCCTTGGAAATCGAGCGCAAAGACCTGAACAAGGCGAATGCTTGGGTGCAAGGCCAAAAACCTCCTGCGGGGTTCCAAGCACTGTTTGATGACAGGTTGGGCGACATTGCCGTCTTGCAAAAGAAAAATGAAGATGCCAAGCGTCACTTTCTGGCTGCGTGGAAAGCCATGGAAGAGCAGAATGAATACCGTCGCTTGATCGAAGTCAAATTGGCTGCGTTGGGTGTCAACCCCAATGAAGCTGAAAAACCATGACCATGCTGAGACTCATCGGGTTGCGCCAAGCCTTGGGGGCCGTGGTGTTGGGCTGCTTGGTGGCATGCGGTTCGGTGCCCAAGCCCACGCCAGCCGCCATTGGGGACGTGAAAGTCCAACAAGCTTTGACGCCTGCGTGGAGTTTTAAGTTTTCTTCGGTCAACCAACTCCACCAAAGCTTGCCTGTGGTCAACGACAAAGTGGCCATCGCCGCTGCGGACGGCGCTGTGGCAGTGGTGAACACCACCAACGGTCAATTGGTTTGGAAATATGACGTGGCCAGCCGTTTGCAGTCAGGCGCAGGTTTCAATGGCGAGCAACTGGCGGTCGTGACCGCTGCCAACGAATTGGTGGTGTTGAACGAAGGCAAACTGCTCTGGCGCAAGCGATTAAAGGCGCAGTCTTACACCAATCCGCTGGTGGCGGGCGGCCGCGTATTTGTGTTGTTGGCTGACCGTTCGGTGGCTGCTTTCGACGCAGTGAATGGACAGTTTTTGTGGACCCAGCAACGCGCTGGTGAACCCTTGGTGCTCAAGCAAAACGGCGTGCTCTTGCCGTTTCAAAACGCATTGATCGCAGGCTTGGGTGGCCGTTTGGTCGCCTTGAACCCTGACAACGGTCAAGTCATTTGGGATGTTGCGATTGCCAACCCTCGCGGCGTCAACGACTTAGAACGCTTGGTCGACTTGGTGGCCACCGCATCCCGGGTCAACAACTCTGTGTGTGTGCGCGCCTTCCAAGCCCAAGTGGGTTGCGTGGAAGTTACCCGAGGAGCACTTTTGTGGAACCGGGCCTCGGTCGGGACACGAGGGGTCGATGGCGACACCAAGTTGTTGGTGGGCACTGAATCCAATGGCGTGGTCAGGGCATGGACGCGCGCTGGGGGAGAGCGTGTTTGGGACACAGACCGTCTCAAGTACCGTGAATTGACATCACCATTGGTCACATCCAAAGGCGTGGTCTTGGGTGACGAAGGCGGTGGCTTGTACGTGTTGTCGGTCACCGATGGTGCTTTGCTCAACCGCATCCAAACCTCGTCCTCCGGTTTTGCTTCCGCGCCCACCCCATTGGCCAACGGAGGCTTTGTGATTTTGACCCGCAACGGTCAGCTGCTGGCTTACCAATTGCCCTGAAATTAGGCTGATGCCGTGAAACCTGTTTTGGCCATCGTCGGCCGCCCCAACGTCGGCAAGTCAACGCTGTTTAACCGCATCAC
The DNA here is from genome assembly GCA_947458415.1 of Comamonadaceae bacterium. Classification (GTDB taxonomy): domain Bacteria; phylum Pseudomonadota; class Gammaproteobacteria; order Burkholderiales; family Burkholderiaceae_C; genus Limnohabitans. The sequence continues at coordinate 18,195 of CANGZG010000027.1, forward strand.
CAAAACCCGCGACGCGATCGTGGCTGACTATGCGGGACTGACACGTGACCGGCACTACGGCAACGCGAAACACGGCAAACATGAATTCATCGTCATCGACACCGGTGGTTTTGAGCCGTCCGCTGACAGCGGCATCTACAAAGAAATGGCCAAGCAAACGCGTCAAGCAGTGGCCGAGTCGGACGCCGTCATTTTTGTGGTGGATGCGCGTGAAGGTTTGTCTGCCCAAGACCATGACATTGGCAACTATTTGAGGCGCTTGGGCAAACCATGTTTGTTGGTTGCCAACAAGGCCGAGGGCATGCAAAACGGCATCAAGCTCGGTGAATTTTTTGAGTTAGGTCTCGGCGAAGTCATGCCGGTTTCGGCGTCTCACGGGCAAGGCATACGCAGCATGATCGAAGCCGCGCTCGAACCGTTGCATCTGCCCGAAGACGATGATGAAACGCCTGATGATGACGCGCTCAAACCGATCAAGCTCGCCGTGGTGGGACGACCGAATGTGGGCAAATCCACATTGATCAACACCTGGCTTGGTGAAGAGCGGTTGGTGGCGTTTGACCTGCCTGGCACCACGCGCGATGCCATCAGCGTGCCGTTCGAGCGCAACGGCCAAGCGTTTGAATTGATTGACACGGCTGGCTTGCGTCGCCGTGGCAAGGTGTTTGAAGCAATCGAAAAATTCTCTGTGGTGAAAACATTGCAAGCGATTGAATCCGCCAATGTGGCTTTGTTGTTGTTAGATGCCACGCAAGGTGTGACCGATCAAGACGCGCACATCGCCGGATTCATTTTGGAGACAGGTCGCGCCGTGGTGTTGGCCATCAACAAATGGGACGCGGTCGATGCTTACCAACGAGAGTTGGTCGCGCGCTCGATTGAAAACCGTTTGGCATTTTTGAAGTTCGCCAAGTTGCATCACATTTCTGCGACCAAGCGCCAAGGCTTGGGGCCCGTGTGGTTATCGATCGCACAAGCCCACCAAGCAGCCATGTGCAAAAT
>CANGZG010000028.1 GCA_947458415.1 Comamonadaceae bacterium
GTATTCCAGGTCCCCAGTAGATTTTGTATTCACCAATGCCTCTGAACCATTTCACGTTTGACAAATTGCCTTGCTCGATTCGAGCCAATGCCACTTGTACTTTCAGGGCAGATTGGGTATCGAGTTAGAGAAACCATTCACCAAAAGGGCTTGTACCATCCTCAAGGAGTAGCTCCTTGATAAAAAACACACTTGAAGGTAACATATATGTAACCATTTGTCAATCCCTTAAATAGCCTGTGACGGCTGAAAAGACTAAATGACAACAATGTGCGCAGTATGTGATTCAATGAAATGTTTAAGCGAGATCTGTTCACAGTTTTCAACAAACAAGCGATGCAAACCGACTCGCATTTAAGCTACCTCAATAAGTCTCCAACTGCAACCTGCCCTCTTGCTTCAATCGCTCGGCGACAGCAGTCCAATCCAAACCCGCACCCACGGCAATGTCGTGCAACGCCAGCAACACGCCTTCTTCCATGCTCTTTAAACCGCAGACATAAAAATGCGTTTGCGGGTCTTGCAGCAAAGTCGCCAGCTCGGTGGACGCGTCGCGCATGGCGTCTTGCACATAGCGCTTTGGCTGTCCGGGTGTGCGTGAAAACGCAAAATGAATGTCAATGAAATCTTTGGGCAGCTTTTGCAACGGGCCGAAATAAGGCAACTCTTGTTGCGTGCGCGCGCCGAAAAAAAGCACCAGCTTGCCGCCTTGAAATTTGCCGCTCGCCTGTATGCGTCTGCGCCACTCGGTCATGCCGCGCATGGGTGCGCTGCCGGTCCCAGTGCAAATCATCACGAGGTGGCTACCGGGGTGGTTGGGCATCAAAAAGCTGCTGCCGAACGGCCCAATCACTTGCACGCTGTCGCCAGTGTTCAAATCGCACAAATAGTTGGATGCCACGCCTTTCACCGCCTGCCCTTGGTGGTCTTGCACCACACGTTTCACGGTCAACGACAAGTTGTTGTAACCGGGCCGCTCGCCGTTGCGCGGGCTCGCCACCGAATACTGTCTTGCATGGTGTGGTTTGCCATTCGCGTCCACACCTGGGGGCACGATGCCAATCGATTGACCTTCCAACACAGGAAACGGCATGCTGCCAAAGTCCAGCACGATGTGATGGGTTTCGTTGTCAGTGCCCGCCTCGTTCACTTGCAAATTGCCCACCACGGTGGCAGTGATCGGTGACTTGGGACCGTGCAAATTGGTGTAGGGATGCGCTGCCGACCAAGGTGGCAAGGTCGCCCCCAAAGCAGCCGCATGCACCACAGGTGAACTGACGGCTGCAGTGACCGTCGTGGTCGCCGTGTTTTCAAACGCCGTGCTGCCAGAGGTTGGTTGGGCAATTGACGCCGCCTGCAAAACATCCACAGATTGCGCCGCAGGCAATTCGTCCCAGGACAACTGCTCTGCCAAGCTGTAAGCCTTGCTGCGCAACACCGGCAACCAATGGTCAATCGAGCCCGTGGGGCACGGCGGCACGCAAGCCATGCAGTGGTTGCACTTGTCCGGGTCGACCACATAGTTGCGACTGTCGTGCGTGACCGCGCCGACCGGGCAAGTGGCTTCGCAGGTGTTGCAGCGTATGCACACCTCGGGGTCGATCACATGTTGCTGCAGCAGTTCGGCGGTTTCACTCATGGCAATTTAGTTAAAACGCACATACTCGAAATCCACCGGCTGGCGGTTGATTCCGATGGCAGGTGGCGCGATCCAGTTGGCGAATTTGCCAGGCTCTGCGACACGACCCATCAAGCTTTGCACAAACGCGCGGTCTTCTGCGGTGGGCAACCATTCAGCCACCTTGGCGCTCCACTCACTCTCTGACACCACGCGGCCATCGGGCGACACCTTGGCGCCCGACAAGGCACCGATGTTGCGGTGAAAAGCTTTGTGCGGCACGCTCAAACGGTGTGGCAAGCCAGCTTTTTCAATCACGCGGTTCCAACGATCCACACCACCCACCGAGTCTTTGATGTAGTCGTCGCGCAGCACTTCGTTCAGCGCGTTCAACATCGGCACTTCTTTTTCTTGCAACTGACCGTTGACCACGTTCAACACCTTGTAGGTTTGGCCGCGCAACACATGGTCATCGTCGCGTTTGCTTTCTTCATAGCGACCTTTGATGCCCGTCGAATAAAACGTGGCGGCGTTGCTCGACTCGTCCGCACCAAACAAATCGATGGTCACGCTGAAGTGGAAATTCAAATAGCGTTGGATCGTGGGCAGATCGATCACGCCGGCCGCACGCAACTTGCCCACGTCATCGGTCTTGAGTTCGTTCATGGCGGCACAAGTGCGCTGAATCACGCGGCTGATGCCGGACTCGCCGACAAACATGTGGTGCGCTTCTTCGGTCAGCATGAACTTGGTGGTGCGTGCCAACGGATCAAAACTGCTTTCCGCCAAGGCACACAACTGGAACTTGCCGTCGCGGTCGGTGAAATACGTGAACATGAAAAAGCTCAACCAATCGGGTGTCTCTTCGTTGAAGGCTTGCAAGATGCGCGGGTTGTCTTCTTGGCCACTGCGGCGCTCAAGCAAGGCTTCGGCTTCTTCGCGGCCATCGCGACCGAAATGCTTGTGCAGCAAATACACCATGGCCCACAAATGGCGGCCTTCTTCCACATTGATTTGAAACAAATTACGCAAGTCGTACATGCTCGGCGCGGTCAAACCCAAGTGACGCTGTTGTTCGACAGACGCGGGCTCGGTGTCGCCTTGGGTGACGATGATGCGGCGCAAATTTGCGCGGTGCTCACCGGGCACGTCCTGCCATGCTTTTTCGCCTTTGTGGTCGCCGAAATGGATCTTGCGATCGGCTTCGCCTTGGTTCAGGAAAATGCCCCAGCGGTAGTCGCGCATTTTCACGTGACCAAACTGTGCCCAGCCTTGCGGGTCCACACTGACAGCGGTGCGCAAATACACTTCGTTGTCAGTTGTGCCTTCGGGGCCCATGTCATCCCACCAGCTGATGAAATTGGGTTGCCATTGTTCAAGTGCGCGCTGCAAAGTGCGGTCACTGCCCAGGTCGACATTGTTGGGAATTTTTTCGCTGTAGTTGATGGCTGACATGTGAGACTCCAGAGTGTTTAAGTGTGAATTAATTAATTGGTGTCTGACCCCAATTAACATCAGACGCGGTTCATGTCAAAAGCAGCTTTCTCGCCTTTGCCATACACCTTCAATGCGCCTTTGTCACCGACCGCATTCGGCCGGTTGAAAATCCAGTTTTGCCAAGCCGACAAGCGGCCAAAGATGCGTGTCTCCATGGACTCCTTTTGGCAGAAACGCAAATTGGCTTCCAAGCCCGTCAACGAGTCGGGCGACATGGACGCACGCTCTTCTATCGCGATGCGAATCTCATCCGCCCAGTCAATGTCGTCGGGTGCTGCCGTGACCAAACCCAACGCCAAGGCTTGTTCGGCGTTCAGCGGTTTGCCGATCGCTTCTCGCACGGCTTGCATCGGCGCGTCTTCTTCATAAAAACGCCGTTGCAAACGTGACTGGTGGTTGACCATCGGGAAGTAACCCAAGTTGAGTTCACTCAAGCACAGGTGCGAGGCATCTTTCGGCTGGTCTGGCAGAGACAACATGTAACAGCGGTCGGCCGCGAACGCCAATTCAGCCAGCATGCCAGTGAAGCATGTGCCTTGCTCAACCAGCGCAAACAAGGAGCGTGACGACACATCCAAGCGAGCCAGTGTGCGGCGCAACAAACCAAGGGTTTCTCTCACCAACCAATGGTGCTGGTGTTGGATCAACACCGCGTCCGATTGCAATGCCAATGCCGCATCACCCTCTGTCTTGAGCAACCAGGTACCGATGTCAAGTTCGTTGGTGCGCAGACTCAATATCGCGTCATCCAATTCACGCGCCATTTGCAATGGGTACCAACGGTCGCCCGCCGCTTGTATCGCATGCAAGTCATCCGGCACAGGCGATTTGGGTGCAGACACACACACGGTGGCGGTGCGCTTGTCACGGTCAATCGACACTTGCACATATTCGTAGTTGATGCCGTTGGCCGTGCTTGTTTTTTTCAATGGATGCAGTGTCACCCCTTCATTGGCAGCCGCCATGCCTGCTCGCTGGCTTTGGGCGGCCAACTTGGCGGCGCGTTCTGCCACAGTGGCGTTGAATTGCGCGGGTTTGGCAATCGCATCCACCAGTCGCCAATCAAGCGCGCGTTGTCCCCGCACACCTTCCACGCTGGTGCAAAACACATCCGCGTGGTCGTGTCGCACATGCCGCTTGTCGGTGACCCGGGTCAACCCGCCTGTGCCGGGCAGCACGCCCAAGAGCGGCACCTCTGGCAAGGACACGCTGCTGGAACGGTCATCGACCAACACGATCTCGTCACAGGCCAATGCCAACTCATAGCCACCGCCTGCACACGCACCATTGACCGCCGCCAAAAACTTCAGGCCGCCATGGCGACTGCTGTCCTCGAGACCGTTGCGGGTTTCGTTGGTGAATTTACAAAAATTGACCTTCCAAGCATGGGTCGACAAACCCAACATGAAGATGTTGGCGCCCGAGCAAAAAATGCGGTCCTTCAAACTCGTGATCACCACGGTTTTGACTTGCGGGTGTTCAAAACGCAAACGTTGAACCGCGTCATTGAGTTCAATGTCCACCCCCAAATCGTAAGAGTTGAGTTTGAGTTTGTAACCGGGCATGATGCCGCCGTCTTCTTGGATGTTCAGAGACAAGGTGGCGATTTCACCGTCCACCTGAAATGACCAGTGGCGGTAAAGGTCTGGCTGTGTTTGGTAATTCACTTGCAGGGATGTGCTCATGTCGACGTCTTTCTGTGGGTCAGCGTGCTCATGCCAATTTCATGGCGTATTTCAAATCCAGGCTCAATCGCTTGACGGTCTCTTTCAAGCTCATGGCGCTGGTGTCCACACTTTGGTGGGCTTGCGAATAAATGGGCGTTCTTTCGTCCAAGATGTGCTTGAGGTCTTCCAGCGCCTGGCTGCTGCCAGCCATCGGACGCATGTCGCCTTGCGCCATCACGCGGTTCAAATGGTCTTCGGGCTTGGCTTGCAACCAAATGGTCAAGCACTGGGCTTGCAATTTTTCCCATGCCTGCATGTCCATGGCAATGCCACCGGTGGTGGCGATGATGGCCGGCAACTCGCTGGCCAGTGCGTTTTCGAGGGCGCGCAATTGGTACCGCTGGTAGGCAAGCGGGCCGTACAAACTGTGTATTTCATTGGTTTTGCAGCCCGCCAGTTTTTCGATGTCGCGGCTCAATTCCACAAAATGCAATTGCAACTCGTTGGCCAAGCGCTGGCCGATGGTGGTTTTGCCGGCACCACGCAAACCCACCAAGGCAATTTTTCGTTGGTTCAACTTGGCTTTGGCGCTGAGCAACTGCGACAAATAGCCGTGAACCACTTTGAGTTCGCTGTCGGTTTTGTCGATGAGCAGTTGCTGGATGGCCTGCAGTTGGGGCTGCTTGAGGTTGAAACTGGACAGCAAATCGGTGATTTCACAGTCCAGCGCCTGCGACACCTGCAACAAGATCAGGATGGAGGCGTTGCCCGTGCCCGACTCCAGTGAAGCCAAATGGCGTTCAGAGACTTGGGCGGCCTGGGCCAATTCCTTGCGGGTCCACTTGCGCTGCTGCCGCCACCAACGCACTTGGTGGCCAATGACTTGTAGCAGAGGCGAATGGGTGGATGAAGTGCTGTCAAACATAAGTGCAGTTTATTACATATTTTATATTTCTACCAGTATGCACTCAACCTAAACTGCAATAAATTGCACTATTGCACGAAATTGAATGGTTTTTAATTGTTTTTGAAACAAACACGGTTTTTTAGAATGATTTGTATTGAACCAGGTTTACAAACTAGTTATTATTTGTAACCCATTCATCAATTCGGAGAGCTTTCATGGCATTTCACGCGGCCAATACCCATTTACCCAATACCAAATATTTAAAAGCAAAGCAAAAGGGCTACAGCATCGTGGAGTTATCGATCGCGCTGGCCATCATTTCCATCATTTTGGTGACCGCACTGGTTGGGGTTCAGCGGATTCTTCGGTCAAACAATGTCAACGAAGACTTGAGGAATCTGAATTTGTTGGCATCCAAAATCACGGTCATGTTGACAAATGTGCAGAACACAGCCGGTATCACCCAAGCCAATCTTGTCAATCTCAGGGCTTTTGAAGGTTTCGACGTCGCAGGTAACGTCGTCACCAATGCATTTGGCGGCAACATCACCATTGCACCAAACACTGTGGCACTTGGCACGGTCCCTGCCAATGGTGGTTTGATGCTCTACAGCACCGGCATTCCCCCGGAAGTCTGCAGTGACTACATCACAGGCTTGTCCCCCATTTCCAGCCATATTTCAGCCACCAACGCGGCAACCCCTGCCGTGGCAGGCGCGGCATATGCCAGCGTGGTCAAAACCAATCTTCAAGCCATCACAATCGCCAACCTCGCCACCGCTTGTACAGCCGCCGCAGGCGCGACCATCACGGTAGCCGCGCTGATTGGCAGCGGAAGTTGATGCCAAGCGCATTGTTGAGTCGCTGACATGCGCAAGTTTTGGCCCTGTGCAGGCATGTTGCTTTGGCTGGCAAGCTTTTCGGCATGGTCACAAGCACCCATCACAGAATCGGACATGGAGTGGCGCAAGTCACCCCGTCCGGCCATTGAGCGCTCAGAACGCAAACACACGCCGATCACCTTGCCGGACAGCCCAAGCGACACGGTCACACCCATTTGGACCATTGAGTCCAACGATGTGACTTTGTCCAACACCCTGTCACGCTGGAGCCGACAAGAAAAATGGCAGCTGATGTGGGAGGCAGACCGCGACTTCCCTGTGCTTGCCACGGTCTACCTCAAGGGCAGTTTTCAGTCTGCCATATTGGCTGTGATGCAGTCACTGTCTGACAGCGACTACCCGCTGCAAGCCATCCTCAACCCCAATACGCGCGTGGTTCGCATCGTCAGGTACATGCAAACACCGAACGGCTGACGGATTGCCATGATGAACTCACACGCAGTGAACAGTTTGCGCACCACGCTCCACGCTGTGCTGATCGCCAGCTTGGTGAGCGGTTGCGCCAGCAGTTTCGACCCCACCATCAAAGCTGGCCACGAAGAAAACAAAGAGCGGTCTGCGTTGGCGCAAAACAGTTTGCGACAAGCCCAAAACGCCGTGCCTTTGGTGTCAGAAGACCACACCTTGCGTTTCACGCAAAAATCCATCCCCTTTGTTCGCAGCGCCATGTTGCCCACCCACATCGGCAACATCACTTTGCGCGTCCCAGGCCGGCACAACCTGTCGACGGTGGCTGATTTGATCAGCAATGCCACAGGCCTTCCGGTGATCATGACGGCAGACGCGCTCCAGGACCCGGCTTCATACACGCCTGGCAAAAGCACTGCCACACCCACTGGCACGGCCAACAAAGACGTCGCGCATGAAGAGGCGATTTACACCAGTCTGATGGCCGCCGGTGCCAGTCGTCTGGCATTGAGCGACCAAGTGGCGCAAAACACCATCGAGTTGAATTACAGCGGTTCGCTGTCTGGCTTGCTCAACCAAGTGGCAGCCAAAACCCGTTTGCGTTGGACTTACGAGGACGACCGGATCGTTTTCAGACGGGTCATCACTCGCAGCATCCTGGTCAAGTCCTTGCCCGGTTCGATCAAAAGCTCGGGCACCTTGACCATGTCCAGTGGCGGCACCAATGGCGGTTCACTTTCCATCAACTCGGATACCGACACGGATTTCTGGTCGGCTTTGGAAAAAACCATTCCCTTGCTGGTGTCTCCTCAAGGGCAATTCATTGTGGATGCGCGCGTGGGTTTGATCACGGTGCGCGATGCGATTGACAATGTCCAAGCCATTGAAAAACTGGTGGAATTGCAAAACGCATTGTTCCTGCGACAAATTTCCATGAATGTCGAGGTGCTGCAAGTCGACTTGTCGCTGGAACACCAATCGGGCATCGACTGGAATTACATCTCTGACACCCTGGCCAAAACCAATTCGGTGGTTTCGTTGACAGGTGCGCCCGTGTTGGTGGGCACCTCCACACCTGGCGCCTTTGGCATCAAGATGAACAACGGCGGCCAAACCAGCCAAATCATGTTGAAAATGCTGGAGAAATTTGGACGCGTCAGCACGGCCTACTCCAGCGTGCTGACCACAGTTAACCGTCAGTCGGTACCGGTCGGTGTGCTCAATACGCTCTCCTATTTGAAATCCATCACACCGGCGCCGATCTCCACCATGTCATCAGGTTCTGCGCTGTCTGGCGGTGTGGGCTTGGTCCCTGGCGAAATCACCACGGGCTTCAGTTTGAATTTGTTGCCCATGGTGCTTGACTCCAACCGGGTGCTGTTGCAGTGCTCCATCAGCATCAGCAGTCTGCGCGAATTGGCCAAGTTTTCAACCGGTTCAGGGGACGCCATCCAAAGCGTGCAACAACCCAACATCGACACGTTTGCATCGCTGCAACGCATGACACTCAATTCTGGCGAAACCATGGTCATCATGGGGTTTGAAAGAGACGAGTCCAGAACCAGTCAAACCGACGTGGTGCGCAACAGTGTCCCAGGCTCTCGGTTGACCAGCAGCAACAAAAAAAGCACCATCATTCTTGTGACGCCACGACTGCTAGGGGTATGAGCCGTGAATGCCAAGCAGCTTTTGTCCTTCGGTTGGGCTTGGCCCCCCCGGTTTTTGAAGTCCATGCGGTCAACCCCGTCACAGGTGTCGGCTTGGCCGCACTGGCTGGGTGTCAAAGGACAGGTTTTTTTATTTGGCATCGACTGGGAATTCACCTTATTCACCGGCAGTAAAAACAAAGAGTTGCAGGCCCAGCGCAAAGCCGGCTTTCGTTTTTATGCCATGTCTCCCTTCGAAGATGTGATTGGCTTTGTCCGCGCATTGCCCACAGCCAAGGGCAAAAAATACGCGGCCGCACTGCACTTGGCTGACAAGTTATCTCAAGGCGGCATTGAGGTGTTCAGCTTTCACCTCAAAGACGACTTGTATTCGTTCATAGCATTGAATGAGTCCAAACCTGTCCCCGGCCATGACTACATCGGAACCAAAGAAAACGTGTGGCAACTGGGTGAAGACTTTGCCAATCTGCAAGAACAACAAGCCATACGTTACTTGGGCAATTCAGGCATTTTTGCCATGGAAGAACACCTCACGGTAGAAAAAGCGTTCTCCAACCCACCCGCCAGCGCACTGGTCAAACCCATCTTCAACCTGCCCTTGCTGCAAGCATTGGCCGCCGTGTTGCTGACCGTGTTTGGGTTACTGTATGCGGCGAACGAGTACCTGACCCAATTGCGCATCAAAGAAGAACAGCAGCGCCAAGCCGCACTCAATGACCCCAACCGACTTTACGAACAAGCCATTGAGCCGGCATTGAAACAAGTCTCGGTCGGCGGCAGATGGCAACTTGACCAATGGCTGAACACCATGGGCAAACTACCCATGAAAACTGCCGGCTGGCGGCTTGGTTCAGTGAAATGCGGGTTGAACGATTGCACCGCCACTTGGCACAGAGAGTACGGCAATTTCACGGAGCTCTTCAACAGCCTGCCAGTGGCGTTCACATCACGCACTGAAAACATGGATGCCGCCAAACCTGAACTCTCGACCGCGACCACGGTGCATGCCTTGTCACCCACACCCAGCGTCGGCAAATTGTCAAGAAATCAACTGCCGCTGGCCAGAGATGTTCTCAGCGAGTTCAGCAGCCAGTTACAAGACCTGTCATTGCTTGACAAGACCGTCTTGACGCTGGAGAAGCCCAGCTTGTTTCCCAGCGCCGCACAAGGAACACCCGAGTCGCTGACCCGTCCCGTCATGCGCGGGACATGGGGCTTGCAACTGGAACTCTGGAGCATCAGTTCACTGAACCTCTACCCCTATGTGGTGCCAGAGTCGTTGGACCTTCAATTCCCGGTGGGCCAACAAGACCAGGCCGTTTATTCGTTGAAAGGAAGCTTTTATGCGCTTTACAAATAAATGTCTTTGCATGTGTGGGGTCGCTTGGGTGTGTGTTGGCATGCCAGTTCATGCGCATCCTGTGACTGTCGATGGCGCCATTGAATCTGCCAAACAAAAAAAGTCACAACCGGCGGTGGCCAAGTCCGACCCGCTGCCAACCGCTTTGTTACCCAACCCAGGTGCGCCGGCCTCGGCACCCGGGCACCACCCGCCCAAGTTGTGGTCGATCAAAGGCATCAACGGCAAGTACACCGCCGAAATCATTTGGAACCAGAAAATTTTTCATGTCCCATTGGTGGTCGGTGAGCGCTTTCAGACCTGGGAAATCACCCAGTTTGACGATGACAGTGTGACCTTGAGCGAAAAGCGGCCTGCACGCAGCAAGCCCAAAGCTGCATCGTCCAAACAACCCGAGCCGCGACAGCCACTGAGGTTGTTTGTCGCCGCCTCGGGAGACACCATTTCCACTTACCAAATAGCAGCTGACAACGAAATCAACACGATGCAGCGGCGTGCCGCCGCCGATTTGCCTGCGCCAACGGCCCCCGTCGCCAGAAATTGAACATGCACAGCCAAACTTCCTTGGTCAACCCAACCCCGATCGGAGGGAAGATGCCGCGTTCATATTTCAAAAACTTGGGTCACCTCAAGTTCTACCAAGACTTTCCTGAATACAAATCGTCGTTGACGCACGGTCGCACACCGTCCATTCCGTTGAATGAAAACAAAAAAGACGCCTTGGTGGCGATTGAGCTCAATGACAAACAGTTTGTCATCATCAGCACGCAAGAAGAGCAAGGCAGTTCAACCTGGTTTTACCTGGTTCAGCAAGGCATACGGTTGCAACTCCATTTTGAGGGTTACTACACCAGCGACCAACTGTCGTTGAAGTCGTTCATCAGCCACAGCAAAGACGGACGCAGTCAACGCGGGCGCGAACAAGAAAAGCAAAACCACGAGGTGGTACAAAACATTGTTGACTCGTCAGAACCCATTGACTGGTTCCGCTCTGTCATCAAGATGTGCATAGAGCTCAACGCCTCCGATGTGCATTTCGAGGTTCGTCAAGACAAAGCGTTTTTGCGAATTCGCCGCGACGGCTTGATGCGTGATGTGCAAAGTTATGACCATGCAACGGTCACACAGGCCATGTCGGCCATCTACACCTTGTTGGCAGAGGAGCGTTCTCGTTCTGAAGTGGCCTTCAATTTGAATGCGCCCCAATCTGCATTGATCCCGATGACGATCAACCGCGCCAGCTATGGACTGCGCTACCAAAGCCATCCTGCGGTCGGCGGGTATGACGTGATCATGCGCATACTCAAAACCGATGTGCGCGCCAACACCAGCCAAGACCTGGCATTGGAAAAACTGGGCTTCACACCGTGGCAATCCAAAGCGCTGCTTGACGCGCTGGGCACAGCCAACGGGGGGATTTTTGTGGCCGGCATCACTGGCTCGGGCAAAACCACGACCCTGAGTGCATTGCTCAACCAACTTGCAGCAGCGGGGGACAGAAAAATCATTTCCATTGAAGACCCGGTGGAATACCAAATTCCTGGCGTGTCCCACCTGTCTATTCAACGGGCGGCAGGCAACGAAAGGTCAGACACCGCCAACCCGTTTGCCAGCTCCATGATGGCCTTTTTGCGCATGGACCCGGATGTGGGCATGTTTGGCGAAATCCGCGATGCACTGTCAGCGCAAATTGCATACACCGCGATCCAAACTGGCCACAAATTGCTCACCACGGTGCATGCCACCTCGGCCCTGGGCATCATTTCCCGCTTGGCTTCTGCCCAAATCGGTCTGATTCGCTCTGACATTTGCCGACCGGAATTCATCTCGGCGTTGGTTTACCAAACCCTGATTCCCAAAAACTGCGTGCATTGCAAGGTGCCCGCAGAAAAGAGCATGAAAGCTTCCGAGCTGTTGGTGTACGAATCGATTTTCTTTTTGGACACCAGCCAATTGTGTGTGGCCAGCGACAACGGCTGCCCCGCATGCAAGCCGCCCAATTTGGCGACGATTCGTGGTGGACATGCCGGGGTCAAAGGCGTGACGGTCGCTGCTGAAATCATTCAACCCGATTTGCAGCTGCTGGACTACCTGAGCAAAGGTGAGGATTTGAAAGCCTTTGACCATTGGCGCAATTTGCAAACCTCTGCATTCACGCATTCAGAAATGCTGGGCAAGCCGTCATGGGGGCATGCGTTGTATCAAATGTCTTTGGGCCATATTGACCCCTACCATTTTGAGAAAGTGTTTGGTTCGCCACTGCGGTTGAACATCAGCTTGAATGATTCAAGCCATGGCTAACCTGCTACAAAGTTTTTTGATTTGGCAAGGTCAAGTGAGTTTGCGCGCCAGGCGCGCGGATTTCTATTACGACTTGGGCATGACACTGGACGACAAAATCCCCTTGTTCACCACCTTGCGCAAATACGAGTCCCGCGCGAGGCAACGCAAACAAATCACAGCGCCCTTGTTTTTGCATATTTTGAAACGCATGCAATCGGGCTCTTTGTCTGAAGCATTGCGCGGTGTGGCTGCCGATTCGGAGTTGATCATGCTGGATGCGGTGCAAGCATCCGGCGATGCCGCGTTGTCTTCAGGTTTGAAATTTCTCTCCAGCACCGTGGAAAAGATTGACCACTTGAAAGCCATCGCGCGCAAAGCCGTGATCTATCCCGTCGTCATGCTCATGGTGTTTTACGCCATGTTGTATGGCTTTTCAGTGCACGTGGTGCCCATATTGAGTTCCATCTTGCCGCCTGAAAAATGGCCGTTTTTGGGCAAACTGTTGTACGCAACGTCCACCACCATTCAAAAGTACGGCATCTACATCTTTGTCAGTTTCATCCTTGGTGTGTGGGCATTCGTTTACAGCTTGCCGCGTTGGACAGGTACGCTGCGCCGCCGTCTTGACCCCTACCCGCCTTGGGTGCTGTACCGGGATTTTTCTGGCGCCATGTTGATAGTGTCCTTGTCTACCTTGATGCGATCAGGCGTGTCCTTGCGCTCGTCCTTAGAGCGGGCGCTGCGCTACAGCTCGCCTTGGTTGGGTTGGCATTTGCGTGAAATTTTGACCCGTTTGTCGCGCCCGAGTTCATCCACCTTTGGCGAAGCCTTTCAAACCGGCGTGGTCAATCAATACTTGGAAGACCGCATTCAAGATGCCGCTGAAAGACGCAACCCGGTGGAGGCGTTTGTGAAAATTGGCGTGGGCTCTATCGACCGGTTGGCGGCATCGATTGAAGCCTCTGCCAGCAAATTGAATTCTGCACTGCTGGTGGTATGCGGCTTGATTCTGGGTCTGATGATGGGTGGTTTTTTTTCCACCGCCATGGAATTGCAGTCGGGCATAGCCAACCAGAGCTCGCAAGTCAGTAAATGAACAACACAGCCAACACACCTTTCCAATCGCCAACACACGTCCCTATGCCTACCCATTTCAACCATCCGCCCGCTGAGAACACACCACATGGTCAAACGGGCTACAGCTTGATTGAATTGACCATCGTGTTGATCCTCGTCGCGGGTTTGGTGATCGGCCTGTTCGCCATTTACCAATTCAAAATGGCCGCTGACAAAGCTGAGGCCATTGCCGGTCAGTACCAGCGGATCAATCTGGCCGTCAGCGGTTACCTGTCGCAAAACTCAGATGCTTTGCTGCAGTTATTGGACAAGGCACCGGGTTGCAGCAACATACCGTGGAGGGCGAGCAGCGCGGGTGTGGCTGGGGTCTCGGTCACGCCCGACCCCACGGGTTGTGAATTGAAAAACAGCGCGGGCGCCACGCTGGCGGTCAACGGGGTGCAACCCACCTTGGATGAATTGCGCAACCTTCAATTCCTGGACCAGACCACCGCCAGCAACTTGGCCCTGTCCACCACACCCACCGTGGTGGGCAACATCGGTGGTGCCAATCAATTTTTGCCCGCCAGATTCGCCATTCAAATTTCTCGTGTGTGTGTCCAACATGCGGGGCCAGTGTCTACCAGCAGCCATTTGAATTGCAGCGTCAGCGGCACACCAGGCTATTGGGATTTGAGCTCGTTGGTGTTCAACAGCCAGCCTTTTTCTGATTCAGCCATCTACACAGGGCGGGGATTCAACCTGCTGCACATGATCTTCAATGCAGCCGGCCCAGATGCGCTGATGGCCACACAAGGTTTGCAACGCGTCACCAATGCCAGTGGTGTGGACATCACCAACCAGTTTCCATTGATCCCGGCCAACCGAAGCGCAAGTGATTTCATCAACAACCCCTTGCAATTCGCCTCTGGCGCGGGTGTTCCCAATGTGCTGGCCATGCGTGGCGGTTTTCAAAGCAGTTTGTTTTTGAACCGCATGCGGGTCGATGGCGGCACACGGCCCACCAATGACTGGAATTTTGCTGGCTTCAATCTCAGCGACATGGGCACACTGGGGGTCTCCACTGTCAATGCCAGCGGCAACGTGAACGCGACCAACATGACCGCCAAAGCGACGGTGTCGGCCTTGGACGTCACCTCAAGCAACGAGGTGGCTGTGGTGAACGGTGCGACCAAAACCATTTCATTGAAGAAAGACGGTTCAATGGCTGCTGCGTCATTGACCACCACCGGTGATGTGACTGCGTCAGGTAACTTGAAAGCCAACGGCGATGTGACAGCAGGCAACAAGAACACGGTGAGCGGACAGTTTTTCAAATTTTTGGACACCGTGGCAATGGGCTCGGCTTGTACAGCGGACAAATTCAACAGCCTCGCCTTGAGCAGTTCGTCATTCAGTCAATTGCTGACCTGTGAACCAGCGACCAACAGTTGGGTGGCTGTCTTGCAACAAGGCCCACCGGGTCAACCCGGCACACCCGGTCAGCCTGGCACACCCGGTCAAGCCGGCCCGCCAGGCCCCCCAGGTCCGCCTGGCCCGCCAGGCAATGTGTTCGCCAACAGCATCACTTCCGCCAGCAAAGACTTTGTGTTCAGCGGTACGAGTGGCATGGGTGACACCGAATGGGCTTGCACGGATTGGACAAAACCTGGCATGGCCAGCTTTTTGGTTGGCGATGTCCGAGATGACTACCAAGTACGCATCGGCTTGACATGCGTCAATGGCAAATGGCATGTCAAGTACGAACGAAATGACACGGGAGGCGGCAACATCACGGTTGGCGTGGTCAGCTTTCAGAAAAATAATGGCCTGGGAACCCTCGTCACCGAGGAACTTGTTGACGTTCCCATGCGATCCAATACCAGTGGTGTGGTGCTCACCCAAAGCCTGATCGGCTCCCCGCCATTTGTGGTCAACCTGGACCCGTATTACCTGCAAATCTCTCGCAATTATTCTTGGTTCGCAGAACGGTCGACTGGCAATGTCTGGTTGTTCTACAGTAACCAAACAGCCAACTGCTGTGACGGCGAACAATATGGCCAAGTCCAGTACAACAGTTTGAAGTTCACCGGCCCGACCAGCATTCCAAACCGCTTCCTGACCTACAACGACCGCGACCAACATGACACTGGACTGAGTTGCAACACGTGGTCCCGCCCCGTCAACAGCGGCATTTGGGGTTCTACCCGGTGGAATGCAGATACTTTTGAAAGCTACTGCAAGTATGGGATCTGGTGGGTGAATGCCACCCAAAATGAAGAAACTCTTCAAAGCAACTGGGTCAGCTTCAAGCTGCTGCCTTATGCCCCTTGACGCAAATGCAGCCCGCCACCGTTAAGCAACACGCCATGAAACATTTTTTCATTTCATGTGTGCTGGTTTTCGCAACGGCGGTTCATGGCCATTGCTTCAAAGAAGCAGCTGCGCGCTATGGCGTGTCGCAACCCTTGTTGCTTGCCATTGCCAAACACGAGTCGGGCGGCAATGTGACTGCCATCCATCGCAACCCCAACGGCACACGTGACATCGGGCTCATGCAAATCAACTCCGCTTGGTTGCCTTTTTTGGCAAGTCGGGGCTTGCACGAACAAGACCTGTATGACCCCTGTGTGAATGTGCTCGTGGCCGCCTGGATTTTGTCCAACAACTTTCAGCGTCTGGGCTACAACACACAAGGCTTGGGGGCTTACAACGCCGCCACCCCTTGGAAACGCGAGCGCTACGCTCGGAAAATATTGCAGACATTTCAGTATTGATTTTTTTGAATATTTAAGCAAGCATTGGCAATGGATTGATCAATGATTTATACCTAAATTGCCATGACCCACTTGAACATCATTTCGCCCGAATCTGTCCAGCAGACGCACTACCTCGGTCAAGGCATCGATCTGGGGGAACAGCGGATTGATTTCTTGGTCTCGCAAGGGTTCCCGAGCGACCAACGGGCCACGTTGGTCCAGGGCAGTTTTTTGATCGCTTTGAAAACCCACATCTACCAACATGCCATCGGCTACCCCGGTCCGGAAAACCTCAACGCTGAAATCATTTATTTGCTGCGGGTCAGCAAATCCAAAGGTGTGCCTGATGAAAGCAGCCATTTGTTTGGTCTGAGTCAGGTCATCATCAACCACAACATCAAACACCGGGCACCCGTCACGAAAGACGGCGTGGCGCGCAGCGAAGATGACACCGAACTGATGAAGAGTTTGTTCTTTTTGCTCGAATGCGACATCATGGGCACATTCGAGGCGGCCACCATGGAACCAGCGGGCGTCAACTTTTCATCCGACGTGGGCCAAATCAGTCCAGCGGTGGTGTTTCATTTGTTCAGACCAGACACCAAAGTCATGCATTTGATCCTCAACGGCATGCTCAACCCTGAACACCGGATCGAATTTGGTTTGTTGCGCCCCAGTGAAAATGAAAGTTTTCTGGAACACAAAGAGCCTGTTTACATCTCGATGATGGACATCCGCGGCAAACGAACCGCGATGTTCGGCAAAACCCGAATGGGCAAATCGAACGTGGTGAAGTTGGTGGTCCAAGGCATGTTGGATGTCACCAAAGACCAACGCAACGTCGGCCAGTTGATTTTTGATGTCAACGGTGAATACGCCAACAGCAACCCGCAAGACGGCTTTGACGCAATCGCATCCGCTTACCCAGACCGTTGCACTTCGTACTTTTTAACGCCTCGCGGTGCGCAACCTGACGCCCCCAAATTGTTGCGCTTTAACTTTTATGAACGCACATTTGAAGCTTTGAGCGTCATGCGTGAACTGCTGCCACCCGCCACCGCCGAATCTGAATATGTCGCCCGACTGTTGACATGCCGATTGCCCAACCTCGCCAGAACAGAGCACGATTCCGAGCGAAAAATTGGCAACCGTGTGCGAAAAGTCATGTTGTTTTGGACCTTGCTGGACATTTGCGGCTTTGAAGTCAACCCGCAGCGTTTGCAAAACCGCATGGAAGCCATCGGCATCACCCAGCCTTTCAACCCCAGTTTTCCTCAGTTGCTTCGCTTGTCCGCTTACCAAGCCATACGCAATTCACCGCCCCCGCCTTTGCCCACCACCTTTGCTGACATGGTCACCGAAATCAGCGTGGTGGCGCGTTTCAGCCAGTCCTACCAAAACGACCCCAGTTTGCGCCGCAACGGTCAATTCATTTTTGACAGCGATGAAGAGATCATGATCAGCTTCATGTTCCCGCCCATCGGTTACAGCCCGTTTGTGTTGCGCCCTTGCCTGCAGTTCCATTCACCTGAAGCCGGCGACTTCGTGGCTGAAATTCTTTACAAACTGGCACAAGGTGAAACCGTCATTCTGGACTTGGGCAGCGCCAACGAACAAATCATCCGTTACTTCAGCCGCAGTTTGTCCGAGGCGGTGTTCAGAGAACAAGAGAGCAAGTTTGTCTCGAACACATTGAACAACAACTTCATTCAAATTTATTTTGAAGAAGCCCACATGATTTTTCCGCCCAATGCAGGCAACACCATCGATGTTTATTCACGGTTTGCCAAAGAAGGGGCGAAATTCAACATTGGCATCGTCTACAGCACGCAGTCCCCGTCCACCGTCAACCGTGATTTGTTGTCGCAAACCGAAAATTTCTTCATCGGGCATTTGTCCAGTTCCATTGACACCGAACAGTTGGCCAAAATTCAACACGCGTTTCAGCAAATTGGCGACATCATCATGCGCCAACGCACCCGTGGCCTGTTGCATGTGCTGACCCATTCACACCGTTATGTGATTCCTGTGCAAGCCAACCGTTACAACGGCAGCTCGCGCTTGGTGCCCTGAAGGCGTCAGGTGTCCTTGGACACTTTGATGGTGGGAAATTTAGACGAGAAGTCTTTGGCCTTGGACGCCACTTTGACCGCCAACTGGCGGGCCACGGCTTTGTAAATCCCCGCCACTTCGCTGTCGGGTTCTGCCACCACACTGGGTAAACCGCTGTCCGCGTGCACACGGATGGACATGCTGAGCGGCAATGCACCCAAGTACGTCATGCCTTCGGCTTGCGCCAATTTTTTGCCACCCTCGACCCCAAAAATATGCTCAGCATGGCCGCATTGGCTGCACACATGCATCGCCATGTTTTCCACCAGACCCAAAATCGGCACGCCGACTTTTTGAAACATGCGAATGCCTTTCATGGCATCGATCAAGGCGATGTCTTGCGGCGTGGTGACGATGACCGCGCCGGTCAAAGGCACGCGCTGA
>CANGZG010000029.1 GCA_947458415.1 Comamonadaceae bacterium
CACTTGCAAACCACCGGCGTAGCAAAAGTCTTCCATCAAATGGTCGCCAGAGGGTTGCAAGTTCAACAGACAAGGCAACTCAGACGCCAAGCGGTCGAAATCATCGACGCTCAAAGGCACGCCCAAACGACCGGCAATGGCAATCAGGTGAACCACTGCGTTGGTAGAGCCGCCAATCGCAGCCAGGGTTTTGATGGCATTTTCAAAAGCCTCGCGGGTGAGGATGCTGGAGAGTTTTTGGTCGGTGTGCACCATCTCCACAATGCGCCTGCCAGCGTTGCGTGCCAACACGTTTCTGCGTCCATCCACCGCGGGGTAGGCTGCGTTGCCCGGCAAACCCACGCCCAAGGCTTCAACCATGCAAGCCATGGTCGAGGCGGTGCCCATGGTCATGCAGTGACCATGGCTGCGGTGCATGCAACTTTCTGCTTCAAAGAAATCGGCCAACTTGAGCGTGCCCGCACGCACTTGTTCGCTCATGCTCCACATGCCAGTGCCCGAACCGAGTTCTTGACCGCGCCATTTGCCGTTGAGCATCGGGCCGCCGCTGACACCGATGGTGGGCAAGTCGACACTGGCCGCGCCCATGATCAGTGATGGGGTGGTTTTGTCGCAGCCCATGAGCAACACGACGCCGTCTATGGGGTTGCCTCGGATGCTTTCTTCGACATCCATGCTGGCCAGATTCCGGTACAGCATGGCGGTGGGGCGCAACAAGGTTTCGCCGAGGGACATGACGGGAAATTCCAGCGGAAAACCACCGGCTTCATAGACGCCGATCTTGACTTGCTCGGCAAGCGTGCGGAAATGTGAATTGCAAGGGGTGAGTTCGCTGAAGGTGTTGCAAATGCCGATGACTGGACGGCCGTCGAACTGGTCGTGCGGCACGCCCTTGCCCTTGACCCAACTGCGGTAAGCGAATCCGTCCCTGTCTTGGCGACCAAACCATTGTTGGCTGCGGAGTTCTTCGGGTTTTTTTCTGCGCGGTGTTGTCGTCATTTCAAGGGCCTGTGGTGTGGATGCAAGGTGTGCCTATACTACCTTTGACCGGGCTGGTCTCGGCGTGGTGTTTATACGGAGCCCAGTCTCAAAGGAGTCATCATGATCGATATATTGCGTGTCACCAACCTGGCCTCCGGTTTGATGTCCGATTTGCAAGCCAACTATTTGGTGCATGACCGCGAGCACATCACCGACCCCAGCGCGTTGAGCCGCATTCGCGCCATGGTGGGCGGTGGTGACGCGGTCATCGACAAAAAATTCATGGCCTTGTTTCCGGCGCTTGAATTCATTTCGATTTGCGGTGTGGGTTACGACGGTGTCGATGTGGCTGCAGCGATGGCTCGCGGCATCAAGGTGGGTCACACCCCCGGTGTGCTCAATGACGATGTGGCCGATTTGGCGCTGGGACTCATGCTCTCCATCGCCAGACGTTTGCCTCAAGCGGACAAGTTTGTGCGCAACAGCGACTGGGTTGAAGGCCCGTTTCCACTCAGCAGCAAAATGAGTGGCGCGCGTTTGGGCTTGATTGGCATGGGCCGCATTGGTCAAGCCATTGCGAAGCGTGCGTTGGCGTTTGACATGTCTATTGCATACACCTCGCGTCACCCTGCACAAGCGGTGTCATACAGCTATTTTCCGAGTGCCAAAGCACTGGCCGCGCAAGTGGATTATTTGGTCGTCATCACGCCCGGCGGCGCTGCCACCAAACATTTGGTGAATGCCGACGTGCTGGCCGCCTTAGGCCCGAAAGGCTATTTGATCAATGTGGCGCGTGGCTCGGTGGTTGACCAAAACGCGTTGATTGAAGCGCTGCAAAAGAAAACGATTGCGGGCGCGGCGTTGGATGTGTTTGCAGAAGAACCGCGTGTGCCGGGTGAATTGCGCTTGGCCCAAAACACGGTGCTCACGCCTCACATCGGCAGCGCCACGCAACAAACCCGCAAGGCGATGGCCGATTTGTGCTTGGCGAACATGGCGGCTTACTTCGAAGGCAAACCGATACCGGCCTTGGTGCCGGAATGTGCCTGAACCTGAAGTGTGTTCAGCGGCCGTAACCGCCGCCGCCACCACCGCTGCGCTTGGGGCCACCGCCGCCAAAGCCACCGGGTTTGCCGCCGCCACCGCCTCGGCGTTTGCCGCCACCGCCGCCACCGCCACCGCGGTTGTTTCGGCTGAGTAGATCGACAGAGGTCATGGTGGGGTCGGGTTGACGACCTGCGCCGCCACCAGATTTATGGCCGAAAGCGTTGACGCCACTTTGCGTGCCCAAATGCGCGTTGGCGCGCGGTTGGAAGTCGTCTTCAAAGTGTTTGGGCGGTTGTGTGTCCAAGTCGTGACCGCCCGAATGGGCAGGCGCATTCGAGCGAGGCCCGCGGTCATTGCGATCACGTCTCGGGGGTGGGGGACGCGAACCGGGGTGCGCGCCAGCGGGTTTGGCCGATTGCGCTGGCCGAGGGGGGCGGTCGCCTCGCGGTTCTGAACGCGGTCCGTCGTGGCGGTTTTCATTGCGCGGCGCGCTGCCTTTTTTCTCTCGGATGCGCTCCATCATTTCTTGACGTGCAGCGCGGGCCGCGGAGGCCATCACTTCACGGCTGGGTGGTTTGCCCACACCGCCCCACAATGTTTGACGGCCCATGGCGATGGGTTCAGCGCGTTCATCTGGCGCAGGGCCAAAGCCTTCGACTTTTTCCACTGCAATGGTTTGACGTGTGAATTTTTCAATTTCTTGCATAAAACCTTCCTCGTCCAAAGACACCAAACTGACTGCTTCACCACTGGCCCCGGCGCGACCGGTGCGACCAATGCGGTGCACATAGTCTTCGCTGATATTGGGAATTTCATAGTTCACGACATGCGGCAAATCGTCAATGTCGATGCCGCGCGCAGCAATGTCGGTGGCCACCAGCACACGGATGTCGCCGCTCTTGAAGCCCGCCAGGGCTTGCGTGCGCGCCGTCTGGCTTTTGTTGCCATGCAGCGCCATGGCGGTGATGCCTTGCTTGTTCAAAAAATCCGCCACATGGTTGGCGCCAAACTTGGTGCGACAAAACACCAGCACTTGGCTCCATTGCTTGGTTTCAATGATGTGCGCCAACAAGGCTTTTTTCTGGCTGCGCCCGACGGGGTGAATGACTTGTTTGATCAATTGCACCGTGGTGTTGGCCGGTGTCACTTGAATGCTTTGGGGGTTGTGCAGCAAATGCGCCGCCAAATCGCGAATCTCTTGGCTGAAAGTCGCTGAAAACAACAGGCTTTGCTTGTCTTTGGGCACCAAGGCCAGGACTTTTTTGACATCATGGATAAAGCCCATGTCCAGCATGCGGTCGGCTTCGTCCAGCACCAGTATTTGCACGGTCGACAAATCCAAAAAACCTTGTTGTTGCAAATCCAGCAAGCGCCCGGGTGTGGCCACCAAAATGTCCACGCCTTTTTTCAGCGCACTGATTTGCGCGGCCATGCCAACGCCGCCGAAGATGACCGCTGATTTGAGTTGCAAGTACTTGCCATATTGGCGTACCGACTCCTCCACTTGTGCCGCGAGTTCGCGGGTGGGGGTCAGCACCAGCGCGCGAATGCCAAACACGCCAAACCGGTTGGTGGCACTGCGCGACATACTCAATTTGTGCAGCATCGGTAAGGTGAACGCTGCGGTTTTGCCTGTGCCGGTTTGGGCGCCTGCCAACAAGTCTTGCCCTGCCAGTACAGCAGGAATGGCTTGCGCTTGAATCGGGGTGGGGGTTTCGTAGCCCTGCTCGCGCACAGCTTTCAATATGGCCGGAGCCAAGTTCAGTTCATCAAAATTCATAGTGGAGCGCGCGGTTGAGCGACGCTTGGGGTTTCGGTCTGTTCTGCCAAACAGGGCAGCCAGCTAAAGACCGAGGAAACACATTTGGGCAGGTAGGTGACAAACGCTTGGTTTGATCCGGCCCCAGCAGAAGCGCTGATGTTGAAGCAACTGGTGGCAACAACTGGTGGCTATTGTGGCATGAAATGGTATTCATACCCAAGCAGCCCATTTCTTCGCAGAAATTCGCCCCGCGCGGGAACGCGGTGCGCGCCAAATTGGCAGAGCGCCAACTCTCAGACACCTGAAGCAGAGATAATCCCCAGTTATCCGCCGCCACGCTGTGTGGCGCACCGTCCAGAGAGTCATTCCATGTCCCAATACGTTTTCACCATGAACCGGGTCGGCAAAATCGTGCCACCCAAGCGCCACATCTTGAAAGACATCTCGCTCAGCTTCTTTCCTGGCGCCAAGATCGGTGTGCTCGGCTTGAACGGTTCAGGCAAGTCGACCTTGCTGAAAATCATGGCGGGACTGGACAAGGAAATCGAGGGCGAGGCCCAGCCCATGCCAGGTTTGCGCATCGGTTACTTGCCGCAAGAACCTAAATTGCGCCCCGAGCAAACCGTGCGCGAAGCGGTGGAAGGCGGCATGGAAGAAGTCATTCAAGCCAAGAAACGTTTGGAAGAGGTGTATGCGGCTTATGCCGAGGATGGCGCGGATTTTGATGCCTTGGCCGCCGAGCAAGGCGAGTTAGAAGCCATCATCGCTGCGGCCGGAAGCGACAACAGCGAGCACCAACTGGAAATTGCCGCCGATGCGTTGCGCCTGCCGCCTTGGGACGCGGTCATTGAACATTTGTCCGGCGGTGAAAAACGCCGTGTGGCCTTGTGCCAGTTGTTGCTCTCCAAGCCTGACATGTTGTTGCTGGATGAACCGACCAACCACTTGGACGCCGAGTCTGTCGATTGGTTGGAACAATTTTTGGCGCGCTTTTCTGGCACCGTGGTGGCCATCACCCACGATCGTTATTTCTTAGACAACGCGGCCGAATGGATTTTGGAACTCGACCGTGGCCACGGCATTCCGTACAAAGGCAACTACACCACTTGGTTAGAGCAAAAGCAGGACCGCTTAGAGAAAGAACAAAAAGGCGAAGAGGCACGTGCCAAGGCTTTGAAGAAAGAACTTGATTGGGTTCGTCAAAACCCCAAGGGCCGCCAGGCGAAAAGCAAGGCGCGTATTGCACGTTTTGAAGAGTTGTCAGATTTCGAATACCAAAAGCGCAACGAAACCCAAGAGATTTTCATTCCAGTGGCTGAGCGTTTGGGTCACGAAGTCATTGAGTTCACCAACGTCAGCAAATCCTTTGGCGACCGGTTGTTGATAGACAACCTGAGTTTCAAAGTGCCTGCTGGCGCGATCGTGGGCATCATCGGTCCCAACGGCGCGGGTAAATCCACGCTGTTTCGCATGATTGCTGGCAAAGAGCAACCCGACAGCGGTGAAATCAAACTCGGTCAAACCGTGAAGATGGCGTTTGTCGACCAAAACCGCGACGACTTGGCGAATGAAAAAACCGTGTGGGAAGACATCTCTGGCGGTTTGGACATCCTCACTGTCGGCAAGTTTGAGATGGCCAGTCGTGCCTATTGCGGACGCTTCAACTTCAACGGTGGTGACCAGCAAAAACGGGTTGGAACCCTCTCAGGCGGTGAGCGCGGTCGTTTGCATTTGGCCAAAACGCTGATCGCGGGTGGCAATGTCTTGATGTTGGACGAACCCTCTAATGATTTGGACGTCGAAACATTGCGTGCATTGGAAGATGCCTTGTTGGAGTTTGCCGGTAGCATCATGGTGATCAGCCACGACCGCTGGTTTCTGGACCGGATCGCGACGCACATCCTGGCTTGTGAAGGTGATTCGCAATGGACTTTCTTCGACGGCAATTACCAAGAATACGAAGCCGACAAGAAAAAACGCTTGGGTGAAGAAGGCGCCAAACCCAAACGCATGCGTTACAAAGCACTTAAGTAAATTCACCACACTTTTTGTAGACTTTGATGGGACAAACCGAGAAAAAATTTATTAATTCTTAAAAATTAATAAAATGAAGAAAAGTTTGATTTAAATACTATTAAAATACGCTTTTTGATAAACACCCATTTCTTGGTCCAACCCCAAGCTCAGCGGAGCCTCCATGAGCCACAAAGCGATCCCTGATTCAACGGACGAATACTGCGGCACCAGTTATGCCGCCAAATTGCTCAATTTGTCGGTGGGTTCTGTCCAGTCCCTGGTGGAAAAAAACGAATTGGTTGCATGGAAGACCCAAGGCGGCCACCGCCGCATTTCCATCCAGTCGATTTACCAATACCAAAACCGCGCCAACTTGTCCCCCAAGGCGCAGTCGCACAACGGCAAATACCTCAGGGTCATGGTGGTCGAAGACGATGTCAACAGCCGCGCCATGTACCAAGCGCATTTCGACAGTTGGGATTTGCCGATTGACGCCGTGATGCAGGTGTCTGCCATCGAGGCCTTGTTGGACATCCCGGTGGTCAAGCCGCAAGTGCTGATGGCTGATTTGCGCATGCCGGGCATTGACGGCGTGGAAATGCTGCGCCAACTCAGCGCGCACCCGCAATTCACCAAAATGTCTGTCATCGTCATCACCGGCTTGAGCGACGATGAAATCGCCGCTTATGGTGAACTGCCCGCAGGTACCCATGTGCTTCGCAAACCGGTGGACATGGGTTGGCTCAAAGGCTATTTCCAAGCCATGCTCAGTTTGCGCAGCCCACCCAAGCGGGCAACCGCCTCATTGGATTCCGAATAAACCCTCGCCCGTCACTGAGCCTGCCGCGACAGGAACTCAGTAGGTTTACTCTTGCGGCTTGCGGCGACACTGGTTAGCCTCAGTCACCATGAAATCCCATCACGCCCATTGGCCGCTTCGCGTTCCCCACCAGTTCACGCCACCCCAAACCACTTTGTGGGACAACCTGCATGTCAGCTCAAAACGCTTTCCTGAAAAAACCGCGCTGGATTTTTTAGGGGCCCAAACCAGTTACCGTCAACTGGCACAACAATCTGAACGCATCGCTGCATGGTTAGCACAAGCGGGTGTCAAGCAAGGCGACAGGGTGCTGCTCTACATGCAAAACTGCCCGCAGTGGGTGGCTGCGCACTTTGGCATCTTGCGCGCCAATGCGGTGGTGGTGCCAGTCAATCCAATGAACCGGGCCAAAGAGCTCGAGCACTACATCGAAGACGCGCAAGCCAAGGTGGCCATCACCACGTCTGATTTGGCGACACACATGGCCCAAGCCAGCGACACTTTGTCCTCTGCGCACGCGTTGCATCATTTGGTGGTCAGCGATTACACCGATGCGTTCGACCCCACCGCACAAGCTGCCGAGCAATGGCCCACTGCTTGGAACGACTGGTTGGTCGCCCAGCACCCGCGCGTGAAACTTTCGCAAGGCACGGTGCACCCTTGGGTGGACGTGTTGGCCAACACGCATGCGCCGCCTGCGTATGGGGTGCGTCCTGATGATTTGGCGGTGTTGCCATACACCAGTGGCACCACCGGTTTACCCAAGGGCTGCATGCACCCGCACCGCAGCATCATGCACAACGCCGTGGCCGCTGCCATGTGGCACAACGCCACCCAAGAAAACGTGGCGTTGTGCGTGGTGCCGATGTTTCACATCACCGGCATGGTCGCGGTGATGCATACCTCGGTGTATGCCGGCGCCACGGTGGTGTTGATGCCGCGGTGGGACCGCGATTACGCCGGCCGATTGATTTCACAACGTCGCGTCACCCACTGGACCAACATTCCCACCATGGTGATCGATTTGTTGGGCAGCCCCCAGTTTGATCAATACGATTTGAGTTCGTTGATCGCGATCGGCGGCGGCGGTGCGGCCATGCCCCAAGCGGTGGCACAGCGTTTGTGGGAACTGTATGGACTGCGTTATGTGGAAGGCTATGGTTTGACCGAAACCGCCGCACCCTCTCACAGCAACCCGCCGGACAGACCCAAGCAACAATGTTTAGGCATTCCTTTCATTGGGGTAGATGCACGCGTGATCGACCCCGAGAGCCTGCAAGAAGTGGCCGTCGGTGAACAAGGCGAAATCATCATGCGCGGCCCGCAAATTTTTGACGGCTATTGGCAACGCCCTGAAGCCACCGATGCTGCGTTTCTCCTGTTTGAAGGCCAACGCTATTTCCGCTCGGGCGACTTGGGCCATGTCGACGAGGAGGGCTATTTCTTCATCACCGACAGGCTCAAGCGGATGATCAACGCGTCGGGATTCAAAGTGTGGCCTGCCGAAGTGGAAGCGTTGATGTTTCGCCATCCCGCGATTCAAGAAGCCTGTGTGGTGGCCGCGCACGACAGCTACCGGGGAGAGACCGTCAAAGCGTTTGTGGTGCTGCGTCAGTCACACCAAGGTCAGGTCAGCGCGGACGACATATTGGCTTGGTGCAGAGACAACATGGCGGTTTACAAAGCGCCCCGTTTGCTGGAGTTTCTGGACACCCTGCCCAAGAGCGGCAGTGGCAAGGTGATGTGGCGCAGTCTGCAAGAAGCAGAAATGGCCAAAGCACAGTGAGGTTGGCGCGGCTCAGTTTTGTATCGGTTTGCCGCTGACCACCCATTCATCGATTTGTTGCGACAGCAATTCACTGCTGGCTGAATACGGGTCGAACTCGGGGTGCTGCAACATCACCATCGGGTCGTTGTCAGACAAATCGATCAAGGCCATTGACCAAGCGCCAAACTTTCTGGTGCTGATCTCGTGCAAGCTGACCATCTGCACCTCTTTGTGGCGCGAGTCGCGAAGAATGCGGCCATAAAGTTCATTGACCACCGAGCGTTCACCTTCGAGCATTTGAAGAAAAAAGCCTTTGCCTTGGCAAAGCACACCGGTGATTTGGTTGACTTTGTTGAAGCCCAAAGCGGTTTTCAGGATAGACCCGGTGATGGTGCTGGTTTGTGGCCCGGCACTGCGACTGATGTAAAAAGCGCGAATCAGCATGGATACCTCCTGTGACAAAGCGACGCAAACACGAAGCTTCCATTGCCAGACCCCATGCTAAACCGGTTTTGAGTCAGTCCAAGGGATGGAAATCCCCATGCTGAAACACAGCGGCGGGGTGTTTGGCATGCGTATGATGAAACCATGCTCAAACTCTCTGTGCTGGACCAGTCTGTGGTGTCTTATGGTCAACCGCAGGATGCCGCCATTCGCCATACGCTGAACCTTGCACAACGCTGTGAGGAATGGGGTTACGCCAGGTTCTGGGTCAGCGAGCATCACAATTTGCCCAGCATTGCAGGCACCGCGCCCGAAGTCTTGTTGGCAGCGATCGCGGCGCGCACCCAGCGCATCCGCCTTGGCAGTGCAGGCATCATGTTGCCGCACTACGCCCCGTTCAAAGTGGCCGAGCAGTTTCGCGTGCTGGATGCACTCGCGCCCGGGCGCATAGATTTGGGGCTCGGTCGTGCACCCGGCAGCGATGGCCGCACTTCTGTCTTGCTCAATCCAGACCGTTACGCGTCTGAGCGTTTTCCTCAGCAAGTGGTCGAATTGCAAGCGTGGGTGAGTGGCACGCCATTCCCCTCTGGGCACCCTGGCCATGGTGTGGTGGCGCAACCCACAGGTGCAAGTGTTCCTTCTCTGTGGATTTTGGGCAGCTCAAACTATGGCGCACAACTCGCGGCGCATTTGGGTTTGCCGTATGCCTTTGCGTATTTCTTCAGCGATGGCGTGGGTGTGGAATCGGCCTTGGACTTGTACCGCAGCCAATTCAAACCCAGCGCTTATTTGGACAAACCCCAAGCCACCATTTGTGTGTCTGCGTTGGCTGCTGACACGGAGGAGGCCGCTTGGTGGCAATTCCAAAGCCGTGCACGCTGGCGCTTGGAGCGCAACCGGGGCAGGGTCACGCCGTTGTTGCCCCCGGCGTTGGCCACAGCTGATTTGGGTCAGGAAGATTTGCTGGCGATAGAGGCCATGAAAGCCGATGCGTTGGTGGGCACGCCCGAGCAAACCGCTGACAAACTGCAGGCACTGGCCGCGTCGCTGGCGCTGGATGAATTGGTGGTGTGTACATGGGCACACGATCCCGCAGTGCAGTTGCGGTCATTTGAATTGTTGTCAGATGCTTTTGCTTTGAACCCGTCCACACGCCAAGCCGCGTTGGCGTGAATGTTTTTTTATGGAGTAACCCGATGTTTGCAACTTCTATCGCGGGCAGTTTGCCCAAACCCGAATGGCTGGCTGAAACCCAAAAACTCTGGCCGCAATGGAAAGCCGAAGGCGAAGCGTTGCGACAAGCCAAAGCAGATGCCACTTTGCTGTGGATCAAAGCCCAAGAAGACGCAGGCTTGGACATCATTGGGGACGGCGAGCAAGCGCGACAACATTTCGTGCATGGGTTTTTAGAGCAAGTCGAAGGCATTGACTTTGAGAACAAAGTCAAGATGGGCATTCGCAACAACCGCTATGACGCGATGGTGCCGCAAGTCGTGTCCAAGCTCCGCCTCAAAGGTCGTGTGCACGCCATGGAAGCCCAATTGCTGCGGGCACACACGACACGCAAAATCAAATTCACATTGCCTGGCCCCATGACCATCGTAGACACCGTCGCCGACCGTTTTTATGGCGAAGGTGAAGAAGGCCGCATCAAAATGGCGATGGCATTTGCAGAGTTGCTGAACCAAGAAGCCTTGGCTTTGCAAGCTGACGGTGTCGACATCATTCAATTTGACGAACCCGCTTTCAATGTCTACATGGAAGAAGCCGCGGACTGGGGCGTGAAAGCCTTGGAGCGCGCAGCGCAAGGGCTGACCTGCACCACTGCCGTGCACATTTGCTATGGCTATGGCATCCAAGCCAATGTCGATTGGAAAAACACCTTGGGCGAGGAATGGCGTCAGTACGAAAAAATATTCCCGGCCTTGGCCAAGAGCAGCATTGACCAAGTCAGTTTGGAATGCATGCACTCGCATGTGCCCATGGATTTGATCGCCTTGCTCAAAGGCAAGGATGTGATGGTGGGCGTCATCGATGTCGCGTCAGACACGATTGAAACCCCGCAAGAAGTGGCAGACACCATAGGCAAAGCCTTGCAATTTGTTGCCAAGGACAAGTTGTTCCCCTGTACCAATTGCGGCCTCGCGCCCATGAGCCGAGAAGTGGCGTTGAAAAAACTCGAGGCGCTGGCCAAAGGGGCGGCGTTGGCGAGGGAGAGGGTTTAGTTTTTGGTCAACAAAAAAACGCTTTAGCGTGGCTGTTTGCTGGTCGCTCTAGAAACTTGAATGCTGCTCATATTGGTCGTTTTTCAGCATAAAAAAATCTGACAGTCATGTCGCAATGTATGGCGAATGCTTTTCATCAAAGGCATATCCCAGCAGTTGCATGGCATCTTGGACATCTGTTTGAGGGAAATCCAGCCCCTCAAAGTAGAGGGGTAAATTCATTTGTTTAGCGACTGAATATGAAAACAGATCGCCCATGTTCAGATTGGCAGGGCTGTGGCCTTTCCCATACTTGGCGCAGCCTTGTCGACCTGTTTTGACCATGGCCATGTCCATCGGAATGATTTGAATATTGAGTTGAAGAAGCAATTCATCCAGCAGTTGCGTGCCGGCGTCCCCTTTTTTGCCAATGAAAATGACCGACAACTCCATCAAAGTGCCAGCGCTCATATACAGACGTGGGGTTTTTTTCAAAGCTTGCAGAAACGCTTTGGCGGAAGTCCGACCTTCAAAAATACTCATCACGGCGGAGGAGTCGACAATCGCGGCCCCAATTGCTGGGTTGTTCATTTCATTCTGGAAGGCCGAGTCCATCGTAGTCAATCATCTCTTGCATGGGCCGTTGGTCCTTGGTTGGCAGTTGGTGGTAGCGATCCAGGATATGGTCAATTTCATCTCGGGTTTGGCGCTGCGAGGAAGCTCTGGCCAAAACGGCTTCCTCCAAAAGCACAATGGCCTCTTGCGTGAGTGTCCTGCGGTGTCCGTCAGCTTCACGTTGAATCAACGACTTGAGTCGAGCGGGAACCCCCTTTAATTGCAACAACGTTGTTTCCATGGTTCAAACTCCTGTGACTGACAACAGGGGTAATGATAATGCTGTTTGAATTTAAAACGAATGCTTTGTGCATTCTCAAGGGTTAAAAAAAGGGCCCGCAGGCCCTTTTTCTTTAAGCGCTTCAACCTCAAGCCTGCGAACTGGCCTCATCCAAAGGCACGCCGCATTCACCGGCCGCCACGCCCTCGGGCAATACCTGCGGTTTGTGAACGATGCGGGTGACGGGGTCGTATGCCACTTCTTTCAAGAACATGGCCAGTACCGCATCCATGCTTTTGGCGTGACCGTCAAACCAAACGGCCAGTTCGCCCGTCAGTTGGCGCACCAGTTTGAGGTTGCCTTCTTGCTCGCCACGACGCAAAGCTTCATGCATCACTTTCAAAATCATGTCGTGCTCGTCGGTGTGGCAGCCGCCGGGGCCAAAGCTCACGTCTTGCATCCATTGGTTTTCGCCGCTGAAATGCTCTTCGGTGTGCGCGATCAGGCTTTTGAAACTGGCAATGAGTTGGTCCTCAGGGGCCAGTTCGGTGGCAGCCAGCAGGTCCACAAACTCGCGGTGGGTCTGGTCCATTTTGTCCATGTTCATCACCAAATCGTCAGACCAAGTGAGGGTGGGTTGTTCGTCTAAGGTGGTGGTTGGTGTGTTCATTTTTTGTCAATCCTTGGGTGGATGATAAACGCCCGAATTAATTGGAGTCTGACCCCAATTAAATATCCCTGACGTCGGCCACCGGGTTGCTGCCAAAGTCGGGGCGTTGCAAATAGGCCAGCACCTGTTGAGCCGCTTCGGCGGGCGAGGTGAGTGCCCCGCTGGTCTTCATTTGCACAAACCTGCTTTGGTCGGGAAAGCCCGCGCCGGTGGCTGAGCGCAGTTCGGTTTGCATGTCGGTGTCGATCACGCCTGGCGCCAATGACACCACTTTGGCAGGATTGGCGTGTAAGGCCTCGTCCAGTGCCAAGCTTCGTGCGAAATGGTCCAAACCCGCTTTGCCAGCGCAATACAACGTGCTGGCCGCCATCGGTCGTCGTCCCAGCCCAGACGAAATGTGCAGCAATTTGCGCGGCACGGACCAAGCGCGGGTGTGCTTCAAAAACACCGCACTCAGCAGCACAGGGGCTTGCAAATTGACGGTCAAACCCAGTGACAGGTCATCCAGCGACGCCTCTTCTATGGGGCCCAAATGACCGATCACGCCCGCGTTGTTGATCAGGGTCGCCGACGATAAATGCGCCGGGTCGACTTGCATGAGCCATTGCGATAACTGGTTGGCCACGGGAATGGGTTGCGCCAAGTCGGCTTGCCATTGCCACAGTTGGGTGCCGTGTTGTTGAGCCAACTTGTCCAAGGCCTCAGAGCTTGCGCGCGAAATACACAACAGTTGTTGGTCAGGGCGGCACAGTTGTTCTGCCATGGCCAAACCCATGCCACGCGAGGCGCCTGTCAGGATGGTCAAGTGTTTTTTCATCTGGTACTCCTAGGGGATTGGCAGATTGTGTCACCTGTGCTGTTGACCCGACTTGTCTTCAGAAATGCCAATCCGGCGGGCTGTGCCAGTGCAGGGTTTGCGGGGTGTGGGGGTGAGTGAATCCGAGTTCGCTTGCGTGCAGCATCAAGCGATGCGTTCCTTCGGTGCTGGCGGCATACAAAGCGTCGCCAATGATCGGGTGTCCGATGGATTGCAAATGCACCCGCAGTTGATGGCTGCGGCCTGTGAGTGGCTGCAACGCCAACAGTGAAGCAGCATGGGTTTGGTGGTGTCCAAGGCATCGCCAAAGCGTGACACTGGGTTTGCCTTGGGGGTCTGTTTTTTGCAAGGGTCTGTTGGGCCAATCGGCGATCAACGGCTGGTCGATGGTTTGCCATGCGTCGGTCAGCGGCAATGCGCCGTGCACCCATGCGGTATAGGTTTTGTGAACTTCACGCGCTGCAAACAGCATGCTCAATCTGCGTTGGCTGTCTGTGTGCAATGCAAACACCATCAGTCCCGATGTCGCCATGTCCAGCCGGTGAACCACCCGTGCGCTGGGGTGACTTTGCTGCAAACGACTGAGCACGCAATCTTGTTTGTCTGGGCCGCGACCGGGCACGCTGAGCAGCCCAGCGGGTTTGTTCAACACCACCAAATGGCTGTCTTCAAACACCAAAGGCATTGGCATGTCACACGACCGACAAATGCTTCAACAGCGTTTGCCATTGCGTATTCAGATTGCTTTGATCGCAAGCAAGCACATGACGGGTGGGCATGCTGCGCAGCCAAGTCAGTTGTCGTTTGGCCAGTTGTCGGCTGGCAGCCATGCCAGTCTCGCGCA
Organism: Comamonadaceae bacterium; assembly: GCA_947458415.1. Taxonomy (GTDB): domain Bacteria; phylum Pseudomonadota; class Gammaproteobacteria; order Burkholderiales; family Burkholderiaceae_C; genus Limnohabitans. The sequence continues at coordinate 14,209 of CANGZG010000029.1, forward strand.
AGCGATGCAAGTCGTTGGGGCCAGGGGACGCATCGCCGAGGGCGTCAAGCATTTCCCAGCATTGGCGATAACCCACGCATCGCATGGAGGGCAAATCGGCATGCAAGCCACCACGCTGTCGCAAACCGCGCACTTCTTCGACCAAACCGAGCTGCAGCATGGCCTCAAAACGTTCTTCGATGCGTTGATGCAACCAGTGGCGCTCTGTCGGCTCCAAAGACACCACGGCAATGTCGGGTCCGGCCACACGGGTTGCGCCAAAAAACGAAGACAAAGGCTGGCCGCTGACACGCCAAACTTCCAGTGCGCGCGAGATGCGCTGCGAATCGTTCGGGGGCAAACGAGCGGCAGTCACTGGGTCGACTTTCGCCAATTCGGCGTGCATGCCTGGCCAGCCAAGGGATGCCGCTTGTGTCTCTAGGTCTGCGCGAATGTCTGCAGATGCCAAAGGCAAATCATCCAGTCCTTCTGTCAATGCTTTCAAGTAAAGCATGGTGCCGCCCACCAGCAGGGGCAGCTTGCCCCGTTGCCGAATGTCATGGATCAGGCGCGTGGCATCGCGGGCAAATTCTGCGGCGCTGTAAGACTGTGTCGGTTGCCGAATATTGATCAAATGGTGGGGCACCGATTGCAGTTCGTCAGGTGAGGGTTTTGCCGTGCCAATGTCCATGCCTTGGTAGACCAAAGCGGAGTCCATGCTGATGATTTCTAAAGGAACTTGCGTGGCCAACGACAACGCCAATGCTGTTTTGCCACTGGCAGTGGGTCCCACCAGTGCCAAGGCGGCATGCGCAAACTCAGTCTGAGGAGACGGGTTCACCATGCCATTGCACCAAAGTCCAAGCTGTCAGGGACAGCACACCGCCCCAAAACGCCACGCCATGCGCCAAAGGAAACAACGTTCCATCGATGCTGTGGCTCAACCATGCGCCAGTTGCGAACGCGGCCAGCATCATCAAAAACCCGTTCATGGCAGAGGCAGCCCCGGCAGATTGCGGAAATGGGCCCACCGCACCGCTTTGCCCAATCGGTTGATGTATGCCGTGGGCAATGATCATGGGGTACATGCCCAGCACCAAACTGGTTGCACTGGCCCAACCGCCATACACCATCCAACACAGCATGGCACCGCTGAAGGCGCTGGACACGCCAGCGAGTGCAATGGTTTTGCGCATGCCGATTTTTCGCAAAAGAAAACGGCAAACGATGGTGCCCGTGATGTACATGATGGACATGGACGAAAGAATCCAACCCAATTGCAAACCACTCAAATGCAGCACTTGAATGAAAACAAACGACGAGGTGGCCAAGTACACAAATAAAGCGCCATAAGCCGCCAGTGACAGCAGCGCAAAAGCGCGAAAGGTGGGGTTTGACAGCACTTGCCACCAAATGCGCATCATGGTGGGAAAGTGCAATGCGCGAGGATTGGGTTGCGTCAAGGTTTCTTCGAATTGCCAAGCCACCAAAGCCAGCGTCGCGACCGCATACAACACCACCGACATCAGCGCGACTTGCCAGCCCCAGTGCTGACTTAAAAAACCACCCAAAGGCGGGCTGGTGCAGGCCATCAATCCCAACCCGGTCATGGCTTTTGACATGACACGTGCCCCATTCGGCGGTTCGTACAAATCTCGCACCACAGCGCGTGCACTGGTGATGACCGCACCCATCGATGCCCCTTGCACAATGCGCCACACCACCAGCGTTTCGATGCTGGTGCTCAAGACACAACCGATGGCTGCGATGGCGTAGACCGCCAAGCCACCCAACATGATGGGACGCCTGCCCACTTTGTCAGAGAACGGCCCCCACAACAATTGCGAGGTGCCGAAAGCCAGCAGCAAACCTGTGAGGGTGTACTGCACCATGGCCACGCTGGCATTCAAATCTTTGGCCAGACCGGGCAAGCCGGGCAAGTACAAATCGGTGGACACCGGTTGCAAACCGATGGCCAATGCCAACAGCAAAATCACCAGATTCGCATGCATCAGCGGCCCCGCAAAAACAAGGCGTCAAGTTCACGCATGCTGAGTTGCCGCCAAGTAGGGCGGCCATGGTTGCACTGGTCAGCGCGTTCGGTGGTTTCCATTTGGCGAAGCAAAGCGTTCATTTCTTCCAAGGTCAATTGGCGGTTGGCGCGGACTGCTGCATGGCAAGCCATGGCAGCCAACACATCGTCGCGCGCGCGTTGCAGCACATGGTGGGCATCGTGTTGGCCCAATTCAGCCAACACACTTCGCGCCAAGGCCACGGCATCGCCCTGCGCCAATGAGGCGGGCACGCGCCTGACAGCCAATGATTGAGCCCCCAGCATCGAAATGTCCAAACCCAATGCAGACAACACTTGCGCATGGCTGTCACAGGTGGCGATTTCTTCTGCCGTGGCCGAGAAGGTGGCTGGTATCAGCAGGTTTTGGCTTTGCAAGGCATGCTCGTTCAACTGGGTTTTGAGTCGCTCGTACACGATGCGCTCGTGAGCCGCGTGCATGTCGACCAACACCAAACCGCTGGTGTTCTCAGCCAAGATGTACACCCCTTGCAATTGCGCCAATGCCTTGCCCAGCGGCCATTCACCGGCCGGCCAAACCGGCGAAAGCGACGACGTGGACCAAGCGGTCGTGGCCGCGTTTGAGGCGGGCTCTTGGGTGTGCACTTTGGCAGGTTGCCATGACTGACCCATGTCTGTCACTGCGTTGCCCAAGTGGGATGACCAAGGCAAGGGTCGTTGTGAGCCGCTTGGGGCGGGTTGGCCGAAATGCTGCAGGCTGGCGATGGCTTGGCGTCGATCTTGGGCGTCAGACACGAAGGGCGAGTCGTTGGGCGCAGGCGATGTGGCCAATGATTGACCCGCGCGCGACACCGCCAGCACCGATGACAGCGCGTGCTGCACCGCTTGGTGCACTTCACGGCTGTTGCGAAAACGAACTTCGATTTTGGTGGGATGCACATTCACGTCCACGCCATGCGGGTCCATGTCCAAGTACAAGGCGTATACCGGTTGCCGTTGTCCGTGCAACACGTCTTCATAGGCGCTGCGCGCGGCATGCGTGAGCACTTTGTCGCGGACATAGCGGCCATTCACATACGCGTATTGATGGTCAGCCCGCGCACGCGCGGCGTCTGGCAAGCCCGCACGCGCACGCACACGCACGTTGCCATGTTGGTGGTCTGTCCACAAAGACTGTTCGATGAATTCTCGACCCAATACATCTGCCAAGCGCAAATCCAACCCGGACGCGTGTGGTTGACTGCGCCACTGGACCACCACTTTTCCGTCGTGCCACAAAGCAAACCCCACATCGGGTCTGGCCAATGCATGCCGCTTGAGGGTTTCAAGGCAATGCGCCAATTCAGTGGCGGTGGTCTTGAGAAATTTGCGCCGTGCGGGGGTGCTGAAAAACAGCTCTTTGACTTCGACCGTGGTGCCGATTTGCCGCGCCACGGGTTTGAGTTCGCCGCTGCGGGCATCGAGTTGCATGGCGTGTTCTTGCCCAGCGGTGCGTGACATCAGGCTGAGTTCAGACACCGCAGCGATGGCAGCCAAGGCCTCGCCTCTGAACCCCATGGTGGAGACGGATTCCAGATCGTGCAGGCTGGCGATTTTGCTGGTGGCGTGGCGTTTGAGCGCCAAGGGCATGTCTGGTGCTGAGAGGCCCGTGCCATCGTCTTCCACGCTGATCAATCTGACGCCGCCTTCCACCAAACGCACCACCACTTGGGTGGCGCCTGCATCCAATGCGTTGTCAACCAATTCACGCACCACAGACGCAGGCCGTTCCACCACTTCGCCAGCGGCAATCTGGCTGATGAGTTCATCGGGCAATTCGCGAATGCGGGGGGAGGAGGGGGGAGCAGAATTCACTGGTTCATTCTAGGTGCACTCATTCGCGGGTGATAATCGACCGCATGGAAATCATCAACTTACTGATTGAGTTCATCGTCCACATTGACAAGCATTTGGCTTTGTTGGTGCAAGAGC
>CANGZG010000030.1 GCA_947458415.1 Comamonadaceae bacterium
AACCTGGCATTTCGGTCCAATAAATGCCGCGAACATATTCACGCCAGCCCAACACTTGGCGCACAAACCCTTCAACGGCAGGCAATGGGGCCAGCCCTTGGTGATAAGCCGTTTCTGCCGCCGCGATCACTTCTCGGGGTCGCAGTAATTTCAAGTTCAGCGAAGACGACACATGCGAGTGGTACAGCCAGACTTCGCCCTCCCACATGGCGTCTTGGTATTGGCCAAAGTGAGGCAGCCGGTATTGAACAAAGTCCGCTAACACTTGCAAGGCTTGGTCGCGCGTGACGGGCCAACCAAAGCGCTCTAAGCTGCCGGGGTGTTGGGCAAAGCGTTGGTTCACCAATGCCATCACAGCAAGGGTGGTGGCATCCGGTTCAAAGCGGGTTGGCGCAGGCAAGGCCCCGGGCCCTGCTTTGCCAAAACTGCCGCGGTTGTCCGCATCGAAATTCCATTGGCCGCCAATCGGTTGTTTGCCGTCCATCAGGATGTGGTGTTTTCGCCTGAGTTCTCGGTAGAAATACTCCAAGCGGATTTGCTTTTTGCCTTCGGCATGTGCTTTGAATTCACGCACCGTGCAGTAGAAATGGTCATCGTCCCGAATGTCGAGTGGGACGCCATGTTGTGCCGCTGTGGCACGTAACTGCTGCCATACCCGCCAGTCGCCAGGCGCGGTCATCACCAATTGGCTGGGTCGGTATTGACGAATGGCAAGCGCCAGTTCTTCAGCCAAACTGCCCACGTTTTGTTCATCGTCGAGCAAGCGGTACACCACCGGCCAACCCTTGTCACGCAAACGCTCGGCGAAATGCCGCATCGCACTCAGGAACAGCGTGGTTCTTTGTTTCGATGACGGCACATGGGTGGACTCTGCGTCGACCTCGGCCATCCAAATGCGGTCTGACTGTGGATCGAAATCTGTCAGCGCGGACGATTGCTCGTCGAGTTGGTCACCCAGCACCAGCACCAGGTTTCTTGTCTCATGGTGCATGGCGGTTGGCCAATGAAGTGGTTATTGCTCTAAAAACCGCTGCGCATCCAGTGCGGCCATGCAACCCGTGCCGGCACTGGTGATGGCTTGGCGGTACACGTGGTCTTGCACATCGCCAGCGGCGAACACGCCGGGCACACTGGTCTGTGTGGCCATGCCTTGTAAACCGCTTTGCGTGATGATGTAGCCATCTTTCATGGCCAATTGGCCTTCGAAAATCTGGGTGTTTGGCTGGTGACCGATGGCGATGAAGCAACCATGCACCGCGAGTTCGCGGGTGCTGTGGTCTTGGGTGCTTTTCAGCCGCACGCCCGTCACACCTGAAGCATCGCCCAGCACTTCATCCAGCACACTGTGCAGCTCCAACACGATCTTGCCCGCTTTGACTTTCTCCATCAGCTTGTCGATCATGATGGCTTCTGCTTTGAATTTGTCGCGGCGGTGAATCAAATGCACCTTGCTGGCAATGTTGGACAAATACAAGGCCTCTTCCACCGCGGTGTTGCCGCCACCGACCACGCAACACACTTGGTCGCGGTAGAAAAAACCATCGCAGGTGGCGCAACCGGACACGCCTTTGCCCATGAAATGTTGTTCAGTGGGCAGGCCAAGGTATTTGGCTGAGGCGCCGGTGGCGATGATCAAAGCATCGCAGGTATAGGTGCCGCTGTCGCCAAACAAGGTGAACGGGCGCTGGCTGAAGTCCACGCGGTTGATGTGATCAAACACCATGTGTGTGTTGAACCGTTCAGCGTGGGCTTGGAAGCGTTGCATCAAATCTGGACCTTGAACGCCATTGACATCGGCTGGCCAGTTGTCCACATCGGTGGTGGTCATCAGTTGGCCGCCTTGGGCCATGCCGGTGATCAAGGTGGGCTTTAAATTGGCGCGGGCTGCATAGACTGCGGCGCTGTAGCCGGCAGGGCCGGAGCCCAAAATAAGAACTTTGCTGTGTTGTGGGGAGGTCATGGTGTACTTTGGAAAAAAATCTGACGCAAAAACACGTCGCAAAACCGCACATTTTAGGCTGGTGCGCCATCTCAAGCTTTGACGCGCCTGTTAAGCTTACGCTTGGCAATGACTTACTCTCTCAACACACTCAATCACACCAAAGACAAAGCGCCTGCAATCACCGGTTGGCAACGGTTTTTGCAGGAAATCGCCTTGTCACTGGGCTTCATTGTTCTGCTGTTTTGGCTGGTGGCTTTGCTCAGCCATTCGGCGCAAGACGCGGCCTGGACCACTTCCGGTTCGAGCGCCACGCCGCACAACTGGGGAGGCCGCATCGGCGCGGCGATCAGCGATTTGGGTTTTTTTGTCGCTGGTTATTCCATGGTCTGGTGCTATTTGGCCGCCTTGATCGCTTGGTTGAAAGCGTTGGCTGCGCGTTTGCGCAATGCGGACAGCCCCGACGTCGAGCCTCCTGTGTGGCGTTTGAGTCGCTGGGCATTTTGGAGTGGCCTGGTGTTGCTGATGTTGTCGAGCACCGGATTGGAATACACACGGCTTTACCGTTTTGAAGCCTTGTTGCCGGGTCATCACGCGGGCGGCATTTTGGGGTTTTTGGTGGGCGGTGCCGCCGCCAAATGGTTTGGCTTCAATGGTTCTGCGTTGATATTCATCGTCTTCATGTTGGTCGGCTTGTCATGGACTTTTGGTTTTTCATGGGTGCAACTGTCTGAGCAAATCGGTGCCAAGATCGATCAGGCATTGACCGATTGGCGTGAACGCCGAGAGATCGCCGAAGACTTGGCCATGGGTCAAGTGGCTGCCAAAGCGCGCGAGCAAGATTTGCACACAGAGGCCGTCTTCAATGACGAGTTGACGCCACACACGGTGCGCATCGTGGTGGACCCCGAACCCTTGGTGGCGCCCAAAAGCGAGCGCATGGCCAGAGAGCGCCAAAAACCACTGTTCAACGACATGCCGGATTCGCGTTTGCCGCAGGTCGATTTGCTGGACGATTCGCAAGTCAAACACGACCCGGTGGACGCTGAGACCATTGAGTTCACCAGTCGCTTGATTGAGAAAAAATTGCGCGACTTCGGCGTCGAAGTCAAGGTGTTGGCTGCCGCGCCCGGTCCGGTGGTCACGCGCTATGAAATTGAGCCTGCCACCGGTGTCAAGGGCTCACAAATCGTCAATTTGGCCAAAGACTTGGCCCGCTCGCTCAGCATGGTGTCCATTCGCGTGGTGGAAACCATTCCGGGCAAAAACTTCATGGCGCTGGAGTTGCCCAACGCCAAACGGCAGTCGATCCGCTTGAGTGAAATACTCGGCTCAGAGGTTTACAACGAAGCCAAATCCATGTTGACCATGGGACTGGGCAAAGACATCGGTGGTCACCCGGTGGTGGCTGACTTGGCCAAGATGCCCCATGTGTTGGTCGCGGGCACGACCGGTTCAGGCAAATCGGTCGGTATCAACGCCATGATTTTGAGCCTGCTCTACAAAGCCGAAGCGCGCGATGTGCGCCTGTTGATGATCGACCCCAAGATGTTGGAAATGTCGGTGTATGAAGGCATTCCGCACTTGCTCGCGCCCGTGGTCACCGACATGCGTCAAGCCGCGCACGGATTGAATTGGTGTGTTGGCGAAATGGAGCGCCGCTACAAACTGATGAGCAAACTCGGTGTGCGTAACTTGGCTGGTTACAACCACAAGATAGAAGAAGCCGCAGAAGCAGGCCATTCATTGCCCAACCCGTTCAGTTTGACGCCGGATGATCCCGAGCCTTTAGAGCGCTTGCCTCACATCGTGGTGGTCATCGACGAGTTGGCTGACTTGATGATGGTGGTCGGCAAGAAAATTGAAGAGTTGATTGCCCGCTTGGCACAAAAAGCCCGTGCCGCTGGCATCCATTTGATTTTGGCCACGCAACGCCCCAGCGTGGATGTGATCACTGGTTTGATCAAAGCCAACATACCCACCCGCATTGCGTTCCAAGTCAGCAGCAAGATCGACAGCCGAACCATTCTGGACCAAATGGGTGCCGAGGCCTTGTTGGGCATGGGCGACATGTTGTATTTGCCCAGTGGCACCGGTTTTCCCATCCGTGTTCATGGCGCGTTTGTCAGCGATGAAGAAGTGCACCGTGTCGTGAGTTATTTGAAAACCCAAGGTGAGCCCAATTACATCGAAGGCTTGCTTGAAGGCGGCACGGTCGATGGAGACCACACAGGCCCCGATTTGTTTGGCGACACCACTGCTGAAAAAGACCCGATGTACGATCAAGCGGTTGAAGTCGTGTTGAAAAACCGCAAGGCCAGTATTTCACTGGTTCAGCGCCATTTGAAGATCGGATACAACCGCGCTGCCCGCTTGGTAGAAGACATGGAAAAGGCCGGCATGGTCAGCGCCATGAGCAGCAACGGACAACGTGAAATTTTGGTGCCCACACGGCAAGAATGACCTGACACAGCCGTCGCCGTGTCTGGGTTGCAACAGGTAAGCCCACGTCGCAGGACCTCCCATGAAGTTTTTTGCATCATCCAACCAGACCAACAAATCGCCAACCACTTTACTCAAGCATGCGTTGTGGGTGTGCACGCTGTGGTGTTCGGTGGCCGTGGCCGACAGTGTCGACAGCTTGTCCTTGTTTTTGAAAAATACCCGCAGCATGCGTGCCGATTTTGTGCAGACAGTCACCTCGCCTGCAAAGGAAAACCGGCCTGCCAAAAGCAAAACCTCATCGGGCACGTTTGCTTTCGTGCGCCCCACCGTGTTCCGTTTTGACTATGCCAAACCGTTTGTGCAAAACATCGTGGCTGATGGCCAATATGTGTGGTTGTATGACGCAGACTTGAACCAAGTCACGCAGCGTCTTCAAGCGCAGGCCTTGGCCACCACCCCGGCTTCGTTGATTGCCTCGGCCAACGATGTGAGCAGCTTGCAAAAAGAATTTGTCCTGTTGGCGCAACCGGATTCAGAAGGCTTGCAATGGGTCGCTGCCACGCCCCACGCCAGTGACAGCAGTTTGCAACGGGTGCGCATCGGATTGCGCGTGAAAGGTGAATCGGTCCAATTGGCGCAACTCGACATATGGGATGTTTTTGGAACCCGGTCGTTGATCAAGTTTGACCGCACCGACATCAACCCCAAGCAGTTGACGCTGGCGCAGTTCAACTTTGTGCCACCCAAGGGCGCGGATTTGATCAAGCCCTGAGGCCATGTCGTGTCGCCCCTGAACGCGTCCGATCCCCACATGCCATTGGCCGAGCGTTTGCGGCCACACACGCTGTCAGAAGTGGTCGGGCAGCAGCATATTTTGGGCGAGGGCAAGGCCCTGCGCGTGGCGTTCGAATCCGGACAACCGCACAGTTGCGTGTTGTGGGGACCACCCGGTGTGGGCAAGACCACCATTGCCCGCTTGATGGCCCAGGCTTTCGATGCCCAATTCATCGCCATCAGCGCGGTCCTTGGGGGCATCAAAGACATTCGCGAAGCGGTGGAGTTGGCGCAAACGGCACGTGATGCATGGGAACAAAAACGCACCATTGTGTTTGTGGACGAAGTGCACCGGTTCAACAAAAGCCAGCAAGACGCATTTTTGCCACACGTGGAATCTGGCTTGTTCACGTTCATCGGCGCGACCACCGAAAACCCGTCGTTCGAAGTGAACTCGGCATTGCTCTCGCGTGCAGCGGTGTATGTGCTGCAGCCCTTGGGTGATGAGGATCTTTCGCAAATCGTTGACAAAGCGCTTGCCATTCAAGCGGTGCCCAGTTTGGAAGCGGCTGCCTTGGCCCGTTTGATGGCTTACGCCGACGGCGACGCCCGTCGTTTGCTCAACACTTTGGAAACCTTGGCGGTGGCCGCGAAACGTGAATCGTTGGACCGCATTTCGGATGCTTGGCTGATGCAAGTGCTTGGTGAGCGCATGCGCCGCTACGACAAAGGTGGCGATCAGTTTTACGACAGCATCAGTGCCTTGCATAAATCGGTGCGCGGTTCAGACCCGGATGCGGCTTTGTATTGGTTGGTTCGCATGCTCGATGGTGGGGCCGAGCCCAAGTACATGGCGCGCCGCATGATTCGCATGGCGGCCGAAGACATTGGTTTGGCTGATCCGCGCGCCTTGCGATTGGCTTTGGACGCGGCCGAAGTCTATGAACGCTTGGGCTCACCTGAAGGCGAATTGGCGTTGGCTGAGTGTGTGGTGTATTTGGCTGTGGCGCCCAAATCGAATGCGGTGTACAAGGCCTACAACCAAGTGCGCCGTTTGATCAAGTCAGATGGCACCCGTGCGGTGCCGATGCATTTGCGCAATGCGCCCACACGCCTCATGAAAGAGCTTGAGCATGGCAAGGGCTACCGGTATGCCCACGATGAACCAGACGCGTTTGCAGCAGGTGAAAATTATTGGCCCGATGGCATGACGCCACCAGTTTTGTATGAACCGGTGGAGCGTGGCTTGGAAATCAAAATCGCAGAAAAAATGCGTGCGCTGCGAGAAAAAAACGCACGCGCGCAAAAACCTTAAAGCTTGTCTGCTTCGCTGGTGAACGAATCTGCAAAAAATTCATCCGCTGGCAAACCATGCAACGCATAGTCGCGCTGCGCAGCGTCAATCACCACGGGCGCACCACAGGCATACACCTGGTAGTTCGATAAATCGGGAATGTCCTGCAACACCGCTGCATGCACAAAACCTGTTCTGCCTTGCCAATGGTCTTCGGGCAAGGCGTCTGACACCACGGGCACATAGTGCAAATGCGGCATGTGTTGGCATTGTGCGATGACCCAATCGTGCATGTACACATCGGTGGGTCGGCGTCCACCCCAATACAAATAAGCAGGGCGTTGTGTTTGTCGGTGCTGCATGTGTTCGATCAGCGCTTTGATAGGCGCAAAGCCCGTGCCAGATGCCAACAACACCATCGGCTTGTCGCTGTCTTCACGCAAGTAAAAACTGCCAAACGGTGCCTCGATGCGTTGGATGTCTTTTTCTTTCAAGACGCCAAACACATGGTCGGTGAACTTGCCACCAGGCATGTGCCGTATGTGTAAATCAATCACCGGTGCGCCAGCGACCAAGGTGTGCGGCGCGTTGGCAATCGAGTAGGCCCGGCGCGACCCATCGCGCAATAAAAATTCCACGTATTGGCCAGCGTGGTATTGCATGACTTCCGTGGAGGGCAATTGCAAACGGATGCGCATGACATCGTGCGACAGGGTTTGAATCGAAGCGACACGCACCGGCATTTTTCGGATGGGAAATGCATCTGCGCGGGTGACTTGTTTGGATTCAAGCACGACATCGCTCAAGGCCGTGGCACGACAGGTCAGTACCATGCCGCGTGACAGCTCTTCTTCGCTCAGGGCTTTGTGTTGATAGGTCGCCATCTGAACATCGCCAGAGATTTTTTGGCACTTGCAAGAACCACAGGCACCGTCTTTGCAGCCGTAAGGCATGGCCACGCCTTGGCGAATGCCTGCGCTCAACAAGGTTTCGTTCGCATCCACGGAGAATGAACGGCCACTGGGTTGCACCAAGACTTGAAACGCCATGCTTGTTATCCTCTGGTTTTGGTCTGTTCAAAGAAAGACAGGATTTTGCCTTCAAACCAATCCCCCCTTGGCGCCTTGCCTGCGCGCTTTCGCAAACCACGTGTGCTGATCGTGGGCTGTGGCGATGTGGGTTTGCGCACAGCGGCGCAGTTGAGATCAGCCGCGCGCGTGTTTGCTTTGACCAGCAGCCCTTCGCGTGTGAGCGCCCTACAGCGGCAAGGTATCACGCCCTTGCTAGGCAATTTGGACCAAGCGTCTTCATTGCGCCGCCTTGCAGGCGTGGCGACCCATGTGGTTCACATGGCGCCCCCGCCATTGCAAGGCACGAAAGACCCGCGCACGCAAGCGCTGATCCAAGCGTTGGTGTTGCGCAGTGCGCCCGTCGCTGTGGTGTATGGCTCGACCAGCGGCGTGTATGGCGACTGTGGCGGTGCATGGGTCGACGAGACGCGCCGCGTGAACCCTGTGACGGATCGCGCGCAACGCCGGGTGGACGCGGAAGCTTGGCTGCACGCATGGGGTCAACACGCCGTGCCGCGCGTCAGCGTGTTGCGCATACCGGGCATTTACGCCTTGGACAGAGAGGGCGGCACCCCCAAGGAGCGGTTGCAACGCGCCACCCCTGTGTTGCAGCCTTCGGATGATGTTTACACCAACCACATCCACGCAGACGATTTGGCGCGCGCGACGGTGTTGTCTTTGTGGCGCGGGCGGCCCTTGCGCGTGGTGAATGTCAGCGATGACAGCGACTTGATGATGGGCGATTACATGGATTGGGCTGCAGACCTGTGGCAGTTGCCAAGGCCGCCACGCATCAGCCGCGCCCAAGCGCAAACCGAATTGCCCGCCATGTCGTTGAGCTTCATGAGCGAATCGCGCCGCTTGCACAACCAGCGATTGAAACAAGAATTGCGCCTGAAGTTGGGGTTTCCAACCGTGCGTGAAGGTTTGCAAAACCCAACGGTTGTCTAACGCATCCCGATTTTTGCGTCACCAAAAATACCGGCCGCTTCGCGCGGCAAGCTGCGCCAATATTGTGATGTGGCTTGCACCTTGCCGCCGAGTGCAGCGGCGGCTTCCCAGCCCCAGCGCGGCTTGTATAAAAAGCTGCGGCCCAAGGCCACCATGTCTGCTTCGCCCGCTTTCAGCACGTCTTCGGCTTGTTGTGGTTCTGTGATCAAGCCCACGGCAATCGTGGGCAAGCCAACTGCATGCTTGATGTGTTTGGCGAAAGGCACTTGGTAGCCCGGGCCAATCGCGATTTTTTGTTGTGGCGAAATACCGCCAGAAGAGACGTGGATGAAATTGGCGCCCGCTTGTTTGAGCATGTGGGTGAATTCGGTGGTTTCTTCCAAATTCCACCCGCCTTCGATCCAATCGCTGGCAGACAGTCGCATGCCCAAAACCCCATCGAACACCTCACGCACCGCTTTGAACACTTGCAAAGGAAAGCGGGTGCGGTTGGCAAAACTGCCGCCATGGTTGTCTTGCCGCTGGTTGGCAATCGGTGACAAAAATTCATGCAACAAATAACCGTGTGCCCCGTGCAATTCCAGCATCTCCAGGCCCATGGCTTGTGCGCGTTGCGCGGCTTTCACAAAGGCGGCTTCTATCGCGACCAATCCTGCGGCATCAATTTCGTGTGGCGGGTCTTCGCCTTCCAGCAAATGGACAGGTGAAGGCGCCACCGTGTCCCATCCACCTTGCGCTTTGCTGATCAGCATGCCACCGTGCCATGGTTGGGCGCTGGAACCTTTGCGGCCTGCGTGCGCGATTTGCAAGCACACAGGCAGGGGCGGCGCGAGCCGGCGTGCCCTGGCCAAGGTGTCAGCCAATGCATTGGCGGTGGCATCGTCCCAAATGCCAAGGCAGTTTGGCGTGATGCGACCTTGCGCGGTCACGGCGGTGGCTTCAATCATGAACACCCCGGCACCGCTGTTGAGCAGATTGGCCCAATGCATCAAATGCCAATCGTTGGCCTTGCCATCCAAATGACACGCGTATTGGCACATGGGCGCGACCACGATGCGATTGGGCAATGTCAAGGAACCGCGCGGCGAGTCAAGTTGCAGGGGGGTGAATAAGAGGCTCATGGCATTTGTCTGGAAAAAATCCACATCTTAAGACCCGAACAAGTGGCCAGATTCGAGCAGCCAAAAAAAACGACCCTTGTGGGGTCGAGTTTTTTGCCTACAGGCTGGTGCCGGAGGCCGGAATCGAACCGGCACGGTGTTTTGCACCGGCAGATTTTGAATCTGCTGCGTCTACCAATTTCGCCACTCCGGCTAAAGAGGGGATCCGAATTATGGCACAGTGTGGGCATGAACTATCCCAGCATTGAAGCCGCGATCGGCAACACCCCCATCGCCAGACTGCAGCGCATCGGCGCACAAGAAAACCATGCACGAGGCAATGTGTTGCTAGGCAAGTTGGAAGGCAACAACCCGGCAGGCTCTGTGAAAGACCGACCAGCACTTTCCATGATTCAGCGCGCTGAAGAGCGCGGCGACATCCAACCGGGCGATACCTTGATTGAAGCCACCTCAGGCAATACGGGCATTGCACTCGCCATGGCGGCGGCCATCAAAGGCTACCGCATGGTGTTGATCATGCCCGAGGACTTGTCTATCGAACGTGCCCAAACCATGAAAGCATTTGGTGCCGAATTGATCTTGACCTCCAAAAGCACGGGCATGGAAGGGGCTCGCGATGTGGCCGATCGCATGCAAGCCGAAGGCCGAGGCCGCGTGCTGGACCAATTTGCCAACGCCGATAACCCGCGTGTGCATTACGAAACCACTGGCCCGGAGATTTGGCAACAAACGAACGGGCGCATCACCCATTTTGTGAGTGCCATGGGCACCACCGGCACGATCACTGGTGTGTCGCGCTACCTGAAAGAACAGAATCCGGACATCCGCATCGTTGGAGCGCAGCCCAGTGAAGGCTCGCGCATTCCAGGGATACGCAAATGGTCGCCCGAGTACGTGCCCAAAATTTACGATGCCACGCATGTGGACGAATTGGTCTATGTCAGTCAACAAGACGCCGAAGACATGTGTCGTCGTCTCGCGCGAGAAGAAGGCATGTTCGCAGGCATTTCTGCGGCAGGCGCATGTTGGGTGGCTTTGCAAATCGCCCAGCAAGTGCGTGACGCCACCATCGTGTTCATCGTGTGTGACCGGGGTGACCGCTACTTGTCAACGGGGGTGTTTCCCGCATGAGCGCTTACCAATATTGCCCGATGTGTGCGACAGCCTTGCAACTCATCAGCATGGAAGAAGATGGCGGTCCCAAGCAACGCATGCGCTGTGTGGTGTGCCAATGGACGCACTGGAACAACCCCACGCCGGTGTTGGCGGGCATTGTTCAGTACCGCGACCAAATTTTGTTGGCGCGCAATGCCGCATGGCCAGGCCGACGTTTTGCATTGATCACCGGTTTCATGGAAGCTGGCGAAACGCCTGAAGAAGGCATTGCGCGTGAGATCGCAGAGGAAACACAATTGCAAGTGTCTTCCTTGAAGTTGGTCGGCGCGTACGACTTTCAGCGCATGAACCAAGTCATCATTGCTTACCACGCGGTGGCAGACGGCGAGGTGCGTTTGTCGCCAGAACTCGCTGAATACAAGCTGTACAACTACGAAGACATCATTTGTTGGCCAGCGGGCACGGGCTATGCCATGGGGGATTGGTTGCGCACCCAAGGCATCGAGCCGCGCTTCATGAGTTGGGAAGAACGCGCCGCCCAAAATTTAGAATGACCAGCATGCACATCGATCAAGAACTAGACACACGCGGTTTGAACTGCCCCTTGCCCATTTTGAAAGCCAAAAAAGCTTTGACCCCCATGCAAACCGGTCAGTTGCTCAAAGTGGTGTCCACCGACAAAGGCTCGTTGCGGGACTTTGCCGCGTTTGCCAAACAAACAGGCAATGCATTGGTGTCGCAAGAAACCATTGGTGACGACTATATTCACGTCCTCAAGCGGCGTTGATACATGATTTAATGGCTTTGGTGTCGTGACTGCCCTGGTGGGCTCGGTCGCCTCTCACCGCCGCAAGCGGCAACGTTCGAGTCGGCCCGACCCACCATGTCAGTCAGCCCGTACAGCTTAAGCAAGCCTTTTCAGCTGATCTTTGACTTTGTGCAAAGTGTCTTCAAAGTCAGCCAATCGCTGACGTTCCTGGGTAATGACAGCAGGCGGTGCTTTCGCCACGAAGGCTTCATTCTCAAGTTTGCCTTTGGCTTTGACCATTTCTGTTTCAAGTCGGGTGATTTCTTTGGCAAGCCGCACTTTTTCAGCAGCCACATCGACTTCAATGAACAAGCACAGGCGCACATTGCCCACCACAGAAACAGGCGCTGACTGTGCTTGTGTTTGCCAAGCGGCTTCTTCATCAAACACTTTGACATCAGACAATTTGGCCAATGCTTTGAGCACGGCAGCATGTTGTTGAATGAAGTCGGAGTCTCCCAAGGTGAGCAGCGGAATTTTGGTGGCTGGCGAGACGCCCATTTCACTGCGCAAGGTGCGACAGGCATCCACCATGGCTTTGAGTTGGTTGACGCTGGCCACCGCCTCGTGATCGACCTTTTTCAATTGGGCCTCGGGATAGGGCGCAATGCTCACCGATTCACCGGCAATGCCAGCCACGGGTGCGACTTTTTGCCACAGTGCTTCGGTGATGAACGGAATGATCGGGTGTGCCATTCGCAAGATGGCCTCTAAGGTGCGGATCAAGGTGCGCCGTGTGGCGCGCTGTTGGGACTCATCGCCTTGTTGGATTTGAACTTTGGCGATCTCCAAATACCAATCGCAGTATTCGTTCCAAACGAATTCATAAATGGCGGTGGCGACATGGTCCAAGCGGTAGTCGGCAAAGCCTTTGGCGACTTGGTCTTCGGTCAGCTGCAGCAGCGAGCTGATCCAACGGTCAGCTTGACTGAACTTCATGTATTGGTAGAACGGGCCTGCAGGAATGTGTTCACCGTTGTCGCCCAAGCGCGGTGGTGAGCATTCGGCCTTGGTGTGTTCTTTCAAACCACAGTCTTGGCCTTCGCAATTCATCAACACAAAACGAGATGCATTCCACAGCTTGTTGCAAAAATTTCGATAGCCTTCACACCGTTTGCTGTCGAAGTTGATGCTGCGGCCCAAGGAAGCCAACGCAGCGAATGTGAAACGCAAGGCGTCTGCACCATACGCAGGAATGCCATCGGGAAATTCTTTTTGGGTGTTCTTGCGTACTTGCGGCGCGGTTTCGGGTTTGCGCAAACCTTGGCTGCGTTTTTCCAGCAAGGGCGCCAGGGCGATGCCGTCGATCAAATCGACAGGGTCCAGCACATTGCCTTCGGACTTGCTCATTTTTTTGCCTTGCGCGTCGCGCACCAGGCCGTGAATGTAGACATGCTTGAATGGCACGCGACCAGTGAAGTGCGTGGTCATCATGATCATGCGCGCCACCCAGAAGAAGATGATGTCGTAGCCAGTGACCAGCACGCTGCTGGGCAGGTACAGATCGCGGTCGCTCAATGAGGTGGCAGCGGTGGGTGTGATGGACTTGGCTGCAGTGACTTCGGGCGCGAAGCGCACGGGAGCCAGGCCGAGTCCGTCGCGACCGCCTGCTGCATCAGTGCTGATACCCAGAGTGCTGAAAGGAACCAACGCAGATGAATACCAAGTGTCGAGCACATCCGGATCACGGGTCAGGTTTTTGCCGGGTGCTTGGGCTTGTGCATCGGCCTCATTTCGCGCCACATACACCTTGCCGTTTTCGTCGTACCACGCTGGAATTTGGTGTCCCCACCAGAGTTGGCGTGAAATGCACCAATCGGTGATGTTGTTCATCCATTGGTTGTAAGTGTTGACCCAGTTCTCTGGCACGAACTTCACTTCACCCGATTGCACCGCGTCGATGGCTTTTTGCGCGATGCTTTGACCCGTGGGGTCTTGTTCGCTGACTTTGTTCATCGCGACAAACCACTGGTCGGTCAACATGGGTTCGATGATCTGACCGGTTCGGGTGCAGCGCGGCACCATGAGTTTGTGGGGTTTGATCTCGATCAGCAGGCCCAGCGTTTCGAGGTCAGCCACGATCTGTTTGCGTGCGGCAAAGCGGTCAAGCCCACGGTACTTGGGTGGCGCTTCGTCGTTGACGGTCACATCCAAATTCAACATGCTGATCATCGGTAAGTGGTGACGCTGTCCCACCGCATAGTCATTGACATCATGTGCAGGGGTGACTTTCACCACGCCCGTGCCAAAAGCCTTGTCGACATGGTCGTCTGCAATCACCGGAATGACGCGGTCGCACAAGGGCAGCTGCACCTGCTGGCCAATCAAATGCCGATAACGCTCATCCTCTGGATTGACCATGACAGCCACATCACCCAACATGGTTTCAGGGCGGGTGGTCGCCACGACCAAACCTTGGGCAGTCAGTCCGTCCACCAACTGAGGACCATTAACAAACGGGTAGCAAACATGCCAAAGGTGACCGTTTTCTTCCTCGCTTTCCACTTCCAGATCAGAGACCGCGCTCATCAGCACCGGGTCCCAACTGACCAGACGCTTGCCTCTGTAAATCAAGCCTTGTTGGTACAACGTGACGAACGTGTCGGTGACCACTGGTGACAACTTGTCATCCATGGTGAAGTATTCGCGCGACCAATCCACGCTGTCGCCCATGCGGCGCATTTGTTGGGTGATGGTGTTGCCCGATTGCTCTTTCCATTCCCACACTTTGGCAATGAAGTTTTTTCGTGCCTCAGCGGGGGTGGGTCCCATGTCATGCCGGCTGAGTCCTTGTCCTTGCAGTTGGCGCTCCACCACGATTTGCGTGGCAATGCCAGCGTGGTCTGTGCCGGGAACCCACAACGTGTTGAAACCACGCATGCGGTGGTAACGCGTCAAGCTGTCCATGATGGTTTGGTTGAACGCATGGCCCATGTGCAAGGTGCCGGTCACATTCGGTGGTGGCAATTGAATGGCAAACGCGGCTTGGTCTGCTGCAGGTTGACCGGTGCCGCGATAACCTGCCACGCCATAGCCGCGTTTTTCCCATTCAGGGCCCCAATGCGCTTCTAAAGCGGCGGGTTCAAAAGATTTGGACAGGCTGTCGAGGCCGGGTTGCGAAAGGGTGCTGGTCATGCGGTGAACCGAAAAAGTGAAACAAAAACCCGGCTGATTTTAAAGACCGGCTGCTATTTGCCGTAACGCGTTGGCGAAGACGTGTGCGGGTTGCCCGCCCGATATCAGGTGCTTGTCATTGATGATGACCGCCGGCACCGAGTGTATGCCTGCGCTGGTGTAGAAATGTTCTTTGGCGCGCACCTCTTGGGCATACCTGTCGCTTTGCAGCACGTTGCGCGCTTGGGCCACATCCAGCCCTTCGCTTTGCACAATGGCCAGCAGCACTTCATGTGAATCAATTTTTTCGCCCCGACCTTGGTAGGCGTTGAGCAAGGCTTTTTTCAATCGGTGTTGGGCTTCATGGCCCACGCTGGTTTCAGCCCAATGCAGCAAGCGGTGCGCATCGAAGGTGTTGTAGATGCGACCACGACCGACCGGGTGAAAAGCAAACCCCACCTCGGCACCACGCGCTTTGATGTTTTGGTACATCTGCGATTGTTGTTCGGCGGTGGACCCGTATTTTTTGCCCAAATGCTCGACCAAATCTTCACCTTCGGGTGACATCTGTGGGTTGAGTTCAAACGGTTGGAAATGGATGTCGGCTTGGATCGCGTCTTTCACTTCGACAAGCGCTTGTTCAAGGGCGCCCAGACCGACCGCGCACCAAGGGCATGCCACATCAGAGACAAAATCAATTTTCAAATGGGTGGTCATGGAACGCGTCCTGTGTTGAGAATGAAGGTCAATGCAAAGCCAGCGACATGGCCAAGGCATTGACCAATTGGGCGTTGAGCGATTTGCCTTTGGCTGCCACATAGGCGTCTGGTCGCAGCAGCACCCAAGTGGATTTGTCGGCATGGCAAGCGTGTCGCAAGGCCTTGTACGGGTCCATCACACACTCGGCCACTTGGGGCGATTTTTTATGCATCACTTGAACCGTTCTCACGCAGGCCACGGCATTCAAGGATTGCAATTTGGCGATGTCTTTGCGACCGAGTTCGCCAAACACCAACAGCAGCAGGTGGCCGTTTGCCCAAGCCATCAGGTCAGCCAAACTGCCCAGGGTCTGGTCGGTGAATTGCAAGGCGGTGTTTGGCACCATGAAGCCACCGCTGTCATCGCACACATCCGACAGGTCATAGCGGTTGGCTTCAGCCATGCGCCCCGTGTTGATCAACGGCCGCGCAAAAGCATGCTGCTTGGCCAGTCCGATGGTGGCGTCACGAAACAACCGTTGCGCGCCTGGTGGCGCACGCAAATACTTGGCGGTGCGGTTGGTCACTTGAACGTTGCGTTGCGCGGCTTGCAATCGCTCTTGGTTGTAACTGCCGAGCAACGCAGGCGGTGCATGACCACGCGACACCGCAGCGAGTTTCCATGCCAAGTTGTCGGCATCGGCAATGCCTGTGTTGCCCCCGCGCGCGCCAAACGGGCTGACCACTTTGGCGGTGTCACCAATGAAAAACACGCGGCCATGACGGAGTTGGTGCAGGCATTGCGATTTGTACGCGTAAGGGCCGACCCACACCAATTCGCAATCGACGTTGGGGCCAAATTGCTTGCGCAGACGTTCGCGCACGACATCTTCGCGACTGACGTAAGCCGGGTCTGCATCCGGTGCCATTTGGTAGTCGATGCGCCAAACATCATCTGCCATCAGGTGTTGCCAAACCGCGCGGTTGTCGTTGAACGGGGCTTCAATCCAGGTGTGCCGTTCTGCAGGCGGTGTGTGTTTGAAGCGCACATCGGCAATGCACCAACGGTCGTCGCCTCGCTTGCTGTCCATGGTCGCACCCACCCACGCATGAAACGGGGTGTGTGAACCACTGGCGTCAATCACATGTTGAGCCTGTAAGCGATAACTGCCAGCAGGGGTCTGCACCTGCAATGTCACGGCCGCGTCGTTTTGTGAAAAAGCGGTCACGCGGTTGTTCCAGCGCAAATCAATCAGCGGTTGGAGTTGGTTGAGTGCTTGGATGCGCTCGACCAAAAACATTTCGACGTAAAACTGCTGGATATTGATGAACGGTGGTTGCACGCTGTGTGAAAACTGTTGTCGCTCGCGCAAGTCAAACGAAAACACTTCGTCGTCTCCCGCAAACGTGCGGCCTGTTTGCCATGCCACGCCTTTGGCAGCGATTCGGTCGTAAATGCCCAAGCGCGCAAAAATCTCCAAAGACTGTTGCGTGTAGCAAATGCCGCGGGAAGATGCGCCTTTGACGCCGACGGTGTTGTCTTCGTCCAGCAGGACCGCGGCCACACCCAGTTGTGCCAAGCGGCAAGCCAGTGTCAAACCACTGAGCCCTGCGCCGACGATGACAACAGGGTAAGTCGGTGTGGGTCCCCCTTGGAGCTCAGGCGGTTTGACAAACGGATACGTCGGCAACTGATATGCCGTGTATGCCGCATCGGATTTGCGCTTAGCCACGGTGCTGATGGCGTTCGCGTTTGAGTGCGGTCCACGCGTCGAGTTGGTCGCGCACATTTTGGCTTTCGCGGTGCATTTGTTCGGCAGTGGCGACTTGCGCACTCAATTCCAAGCGAATGCCATTGGGATCGAAAAAGTAAATGCTTTTGAAAATTCGGTGATCGGTGATGCCCAACACTTCGATGCCATGTGCTTCAAGCCGTTGCTTGCTGTCTTCCAGTGCTTGAATGTTTTCAACGCTGAAGGCGATGTGGTTTACCCAGGCCGGTGTGTTCGGTGAGGGCAGGGCGGCGGTGTCGTCTCCTAAATCGAAAAAAGCAATGAACGAGCCGTCTTGCAATCGAAAAAAGAAATGGGTGTAAGGACAGTATTCGCCGGTGCTGGGCACATGGTCGTTTTGTATCAGGTGATAGAGCGGCAAACCCAAAATGTCTTCGTAAAAATGCCGTGTCTCTTCCGCATCCCGCGCGCGGTAGGCGCAATGGTGCAGTTGCAAAACTTTGGCGGGTGGCGGCAATGACGAGGTATCTGGCATGGCGGTTTGAAGGGTGACCAACCCAGTTTACTGGAGCCATCCACCCGCGATGCCAGCCACATGTGTTCGCCTGTGTTGACACTGGGCAGTCCAATCGCCTGACTGGCCATGAATAAGCACCCAAATGAATTACTTTTGATTGATTAAATAATTACAAGCAAAATCAATGATCGATAGCCAGACTCAATACCTTGCATTGAAACAACTCATTGGACTTGCCTGCTTCAGGCGCATACCCTCTCGCTTGTCTTTGGCGATCATTGCCAGAGCAAGTTCAACAACCATAGGAGATTTCTCATGTCAGCTCTCAAAGGCTCTAAGACGGAAGAAAACCTGAAAGCCGCCTTCGCAGGCGAGTCACAGGCCAACCGCCGTTACCTGTATTTCGCAAACAAGGCCGACATTGAAGGCCAAAACGATGTGGCAGCGCTGTTCCGTTCGACCGCCGAAGGCGAGACCGGTCACGCCCA
>CANGZG010000031.1 GCA_947458415.1 Comamonadaceae bacterium
GCACCGGTGTAGTTGACAGACAGGTGTGTTTGCATGCTGTGCAGGTCATAGGCTTGGGCTGATTGCGCATGGTAATAGCCCGCGCAATAAATGACGATGTCCAAGCCATGTTGCGATTGCAATTGTTGGGTGGCTTGCGCGATCGAAGCCGCGTCAGTGACATCAATGGTCAAGGCCAGTGCGCCTGCATGCGAGTCTGCAAAGTCTTGCAACAAAGGGGCTTGCCGTGCTGACACGCAGACCTTGGCGCCTGCCGCATGCAAAGCGTGGGCACATGCCAGGCCGATGCCGCTGGAGGCGCCCACCAACCACACGCTGCGTCCGTGCCAGTCGGTGATGGGCAGATTGAAAGGGGTCAACCAGGCCATGTGACTCAAGCGCGTCGCGTGAACGACAAGGTGACTTCACCCAAGAAGATGCCGAACTTGGACATGGCCGCTTTGTTGAGCATGACTTTGTCATCCAGCAAATACATCCAGTCGTCAAACTGCACATGCCAGACTTGGCTGCCCACTGGCAGCGCCAAGGTGTAGCGCCAGTTGAATGCATTGCCACGGGTTTCACCTTCGGCGGTACCGATCACATCATCGGCTTGGCCTGAATAACGGCCACCGCCCAAGTGCTGTAATTTCCAAATGCGTTTTTGCTTGCTGCCATCGCTGTACACAAAGTCTTCGTCGAGCACGCCTTGCTCGCCGTTCCATTGGCACTGCATGACCACCGTGAACCGTTTGACCACTTTGCCCGAGCGGTCCGTGAAGATGCCCCAGGCATCCACCACGCCATTGAAATAGTCGCGCAAATCCAGCAAGGGTTTTTCACTGGCGTAATCGTTGACCGAGGGACCGGCGCAGCCACTGGCGGCCAGTGCGCCGGCCGCCGCTGCTGAAAGCATCAATCGTCTTTGCATCATCACTCCATGGTTTGCAGCCGTTTGGCGGAAGCCCACAGCAACACGCCAGCCAGCAGTTTCAGCACACAAGGCAGCAAGGCGTAAGCCCAGCTGAGCGCCAACAACGCAGGCGCATCGCGAGACCCGGTTTCATACCCCAACCACTGTAGCAAGGGCAAGGACACGCCTGCGGCCAGTGCCAAATTCAGTTTCGTGGCCACTTGCCACCAGCCAAAGTAAGCGCCACTGTGCGCAGCATCATCAGCACGCGATTGCAACATGCCATTGAGCAAGGCACCCGGTGCAATCAGGTCAACCCCCAGCGCCAGTCCGGACAACAGACACACCACGGTGTAACCGATCTCATCGCCCGCCGACAAACCCAGTGTCCAAATGAACACCGCCACAGCGAGCAACATGCCAGCCAGCCAACTGCGGCGCAAACCAAAGCGATCGATACAGCGCAACCACAAGGGGACTGACACGGCAGCCGCCAAAAAATACGCGCCCAGAAATTGGCTTTGCGAAGACGCGGGCAATTGCAAACGGTCTTGCACAAAAAACAACATCAACGTGGCGGGAATGGCAGACGCGATGCCGTTGAGCATGAACACCGACAACAAGCGGCGAAAACCGGCGTGACCCCAAGGCTGTTGCAATCCGCGCCACCAAGCTTTCGCAGGCGCTGCCGAGTCCGTCGAAGACGCTGGCCTGGGTGCATGCCACCATGCCCACAGCGACAAACCCAGCAGCAACACAAAGCCACTGACCAACGCCTCCATGCCCAACCAACCGGGTATCAACGACGCCAAGATGACGCCTGCCAGTCCCAACCCCTCGCGCCAAGCCACGATGCGACTGCGGGTCAATGTGTCGCCACCCAAGCGAGCG
Source organism: Comamonadaceae bacterium (assembly GCA_947458415.1). Taxonomy (GTDB): domain Bacteria; phylum Pseudomonadota; class Gammaproteobacteria; order Burkholderiales; family Burkholderiaceae_C; genus Limnohabitans. The sequence continues at coordinate 1,784 of CANGZG010000031.1, forward strand.
CCCCAAGCCTGCACGCAGATTTGCAAAAAACTGTAGCCGAGGTAACTGGCCAACAACGCCATCAACACCACGCTCAGCAGCATGTTCAAGGTCACGGTGGTGCCCAGCAGCCAATGCGGGAAAAACAGCAACAAAAATCCGATAGATAAGACCGTGGCGGCCAGCCAGCAACGCTTGAGCAGGGTGACATTTCCCCGTTGAAACAAGCGGTCCGTCCAATGGCCGAGCAACGGGTCAAGCAGCGCGTCCAAGGTGCGTGCCAGCAGCAGTAAGCCACCGATCAAACCCAACGACACATCGAAGCGGTTGGCAAAATAATGCGGCCAAATCACATACAAAGGCAATGCCACAAACGCCAATGGCAAAGCGGGCAACGCCATCGACAACAGCCCGCGGCGCGTGAGCGTGGTCATGCAGGTTTGCGCAAGGTGAACTGCAGCACGTCGGTGTTGTGCTCTAAAAATGCGGCCTCGCAATAGCACAGGTAAAACAGCCAAGTGCGCTCAAAGCGCCGGTCATAGCCCATGGAAGGCAATGTGGCTGAGATGAGCGCAAATGATTCGCGCCAGCGTTTCAGGGTTTCTGCATAGTCCAAACCAAATGCGAACGCATCGGTCACTTGCAAACCCGCCGCCTGCGCTTGCGCGACAAAGGTTTGTCGGCTGGGCAAAAAGCCGCCAGGGAAAATGTACTGTTGAATAAAGTCGGTGCCCAGTGCATAGCGTTCAAACAAGGCGTCGTCAATGACGATGCTTTGAATGCACGCGTGACCACCGGGCTTGAGCAAGCGGGCGATGGTTTGAAAATAGGTCGGCCAATACTCGCGGCCAACCGCTTCGATCATTTCAATCGAGCAAATGGCGTCATATGGACCGTCGTTGGTGTCGCGGTAATCTTGAAGACGCAAGTCGGCAGTCGCAGGCAACGCTTGCAAGCGTTGTTGTGCATAAGCCAGTTGTGAGGGACTGAGGGTAATGCCCGTCATTTGCGCGCCGAACTCACGCGCACCGATCTCGGCCAACCCGCCCCAGCCGCAACCAATTTCCAACACGCGAGCGCCGGGTTGAACTTGCGCCATGCGCAACGCACGCCGTACTTTGGCGAGTTGGGCTGCTTGCAAATCTTGATGCGGGTTGCCATCGAACCAAGCCGATGAATAGGTCATGCTCGGGTCTAACCAAGCGCTGTAAAACGCGTTGCCCAAGTCGTAATGGGCATGGATGTTTTTGCTGCTGTTGCGCTTGTTGTTGCGCCGCAGCCAATGGCGTACTTGGTAGCCGAGTCGGCCCCACCAGGTGCCGAAAATCATGTCGTCCATCGGGCGGCGATTGATCACCAGCAATTGCAGCAACGCGGTCAGGTCTGTGGTGTCCCAATCTTCTGCCATGTAGGTTTCGGCAAAGCCAATGTCACCTGATCGCAAGGCTGCGCCAAAGACTTGCCAATTGCGCAGCAGGATGTCGGCTTGCGGGCCGCTGTCCTGTCCGAAGCGAACCCAGCTGCCATCCGGGCATTGCATGCGCAAACCGCCGTGTTGGATCGATTGCAACAGTGCCAGTCCACGGCGTGCGGCCAAGGGCGCGGATTTACCCAACAGGGTCAACAGCTGATCGGGTGAATGCAAAGTCGTCATGGAGGGTCACGCAGGGTCAATCGCCACCACGGGTAGCGAACAAGTCGGGGGGAGAAGGTTTGTCAACCAACGGTACACGCTTTAGCCAGAGTTGCAAGGCTTGCCAATGGATGCGCGCGATCACGCCCAAACTGTGCAAGGGGTGTGACCACAGCGCGCGGCGCAGACTGGCAGCGGTGAGTGGTTGCAACTGGCCACTGACGCTGGTGCTGATCAACAGACCTTGTGTGTCACTGTGGTCAATCCGCACCACGGTGCGGTCTGCCTCGGGCCGTTGGCTGCGCATGAAGCGAAAACAGTATTGCCCTTGCACTTGGCAAAAGGGCGAGACGAAAAATACTTTCTCTGCCAGCATGCTCACCCCCTCACGAGGCGACGGCAACACATAACAGTGGCGTTCACCAAAGGTGTTGTTGACTTCTGCCACCATCGCCGCCAGTGAACCGTCCATGCGGTGGCAATACCAAAAACTCACCGGTTTGAACACATAACCCAGCACACGTGCATAGGTGTGCAACCAGACCTCGCCTTGGGCGTCGTGAATGCCTTGGGCATGCAGCAATTCATCGAGCCAAGCCAAGGCGCCGCCTTGGGCAGTCGGGCGGCCGTCGCCATGGTCCACGTCATGAAACGACACCCAAGCGCGCCGATTGAGGGCCAAATCGCCACCGCCGTGACGCGACATGCTGCGCATGGGCAACAGCAAAAACCACGTGGCATAAGCGAATGCATGGCCACGGGGACGGTGGCGAGTGTGTCGCACCACGCCTGTGCCAATCAAAGGTGTTGGCGCGGTTGCTGGCGTCACACGACCTCCTCTTGCATGATGCCTTGCACGATGCTTTGCGCCGCGGCACGACCGGCTTTGTAGCCATCTTCATGAAAGCCATAACCCATCCAAGCACCTGCAAACCAAGTGTGTTGTTGGCCTTGCAGTGGGCCCATGCGGCGCTGCGCTTGAATCGCGGCCAAATCAAACACCGGGTGGGTGTAGTGAAACTGCCCCAACACCTGGGATGGGTCAATGTCTGTCAACGGGTTGAGTGAGACAAACACGTCTTGCGAGAAAGGCAAGGGTTGTAATTTGTTGAGCCAATAGTGCAAACACACGCGGCTGCCGTGCGAGGTATCGCGCAAGCGCTGGTAGTTCCACGCCGCCCAAGCCAATTTGCGATCAGGCATGACCGATGTGTCGGTGTGCAAGACCGCGAGGTTGTCCTGAAAACGAATCGCTGAGAGCACCGATTGCTCATCAGCGCTGGGCGCGGCCAATGTCTGTAACGCTTGGTCGGCATGGCATGCCAACACCACGTGGTCAAAACGCTGAGAACCCGAAGCGGTGTGCAAAGTCACCCCGTCTGCATCGCGTTCAACCGACAACACCGGAGTGCGCAAGTGTTTGTGCGCCACGCGAGACGTGACCGCTTTCACATAGTGTTGCGAGCCACCTTTGACGGTGAACCATTGCGGCCGGTTGTTGACTTGCAACAGGCCATGGTTGTCACAAAACCGCACCATGGTGGCAGCTGGAAACTCGAGCATTTGTGCGGTCGGGCAACTCCAAATGCAACCCAGCATGGGCAACAAGTAGGTGTCGCGAAACGTGGGGCCAAAACCATGCTGGTCCAAAAACGCTTGCAATGGCTGCATCAACGCACCGTCGTCATACGATTTGGCCAGCTCGGTGGTCAAACGGTTAAAGCGCAAGATGTCGCGCAATAACCACCAAAAACGCGGGCGAAAAAGATTGCGCCGTTGGGCGAACACGGTGTTCAAGTCTGCGCCATTCCATTCGAGAACACCTGAGCCACCCCAAGGCGCTTGCACCGAAAACGACATGTCCGAGTGCGCGGTCTCAATGCCGAGTTGTTCAAAGAGAGAAATCAACCCGGGGTAAGTGCGTTCGTTGTAAACCAGAAAACCCGTGTCCACACCATGCGTACATGGGCCGTGGGCGCCGGGCAAGGTGATGTCTACGGTGTTGGCATGCCCGCCGAAATGCCCGCCCGCTTCGAACAAGCTCACTTCGGCATGGTCTTGCAGGTGATGCGCCGCAGACAGACCGGCAATGCCTGAGCCGACAATTGCCACCCGCACCCTCATGTCAGGGCAGTTTGGCGCTGAGTTGTTTGTCGACCTCGGCCAGGAATTTGGCATTCAGCGGGTCGGTGGTGCTGTTGAAGCTTTTCACTTGCTTGCCATCGCGGCTGATCAGGTATTTGTAGAAATTCCATTTCGGTGCGGTGTCGGTCAACTGGGTGAGTTGTTTGAACAACGGTGAGGCATCCTCGCCGCGCACAGCGGTTTTGCTGAACATGGGGAATTTCACGCCATAGGTGTTTTCGCAAAAGTCAGCAATCTTTTGGTTGTTGCCAGGTTCTTGTGAGAAATCGTTGGAAGGAAAACCGAGCACCACCAAGCCTTTGTCTTTGTAGCGTGCATACAGTTCTTCCAAGCCTTTGTACTGTGGGGTGAAACCACAAAAACTGGCGGTGTTGACCACCAACACCACTTGGCCGGCGTATTGGCACAGGTTTTGGGGTTTTTCGTCTTGCAGCCGTTCCACGGTGTGTTGCAACACGACAGGGCATTTGTTGTCAGCGGCGGCTTTGCTGTTTTGAGCAAACACCGGCGAGGCGAACGACATCGCCAAGCCCAAAGCCAAAAACAGGTTGGAAGAAGTGAAGATTTTCATTCGGTGGATCATGCGTTAGTTTGCGGGTATTGTCCACGACAACGCCCAAAGCCCCCTCAAACAAAGTTACTTGTCAGCACTGTGGTCGAGGTGAGTGCTGTCTCAAGTGGTGTAAGCGTCAAATACCGCATGCCACAGCGCCCGTATGGCCGATGAGTACGGGGCCATGGCTGCCGGGTCTTCACGGCCAGCCTGTTCGTCTAAACGGGCTTGGTGTTGCCGGTGGCGCAGTTCACGGTAGGCCGAGGCGGCATGGGTTCCCACCTCTGGCGGCAGCAGTCCCCTTTGCTCGGCATGTAACAGCAAACCGATGTTGCCCATGTTGTCTTGCAGACCAGGGTGCGTGGCCGCATGCGCCAGCACCAAAAATTGCACCGCAAATTCCGCGTCCATCATGCCGCCACGGCTGTGCTTGACATCAAACACATGGGCTGGCGCGGGATATGCCTCGCGCAGTTTGTCGCGCATGGCGATGATTTCGGTGGCCAATGCCTGCGCCTGGCGCGGTGCACACAGCACTTGGCGGCGAACGGCATCAAACGCGTCACGCAACCGTGGGTCGCCGACACAAAACCGCGCCCGTGTCATGGCTTGGTGCTCCCACAGCCAAGCGGTGTTGCTGCCGCGCTGTGATTGGTAATCGGCAAAGGCCTCGATGCTGCTGACCAGCAAACCTGAATTGCCATTCGGTCTGAGCGCCGTGTCAATTTCATACATGTCGCCTTCACCGGTTTGGGTGGTCAACCATTGAATCAGTTTGCGCGCAAAACTGGCATACACCTCGGCGGCTTGGGGGTGCTCGTCTTGGTAAATGAACACGATGTCCAAGTCACTGCCGTATCCGAGTTCTTTGCCACCCCATTTGCCGTAGCCCACGATGCCAAAGCAAGGGCTGTCGCGGTGTTTGTTCTTTAAGCGTGACCAGACCCAGCGCGCGGTGATGTCCACCATGCAATCGGCCAAGGCACTCAAATCGTCGGCCACTTGCTCCACTTGCAAGCGGCCCCCGACATCGCGCGCCAGCGTCAAAAACAGCTCGGCATGGTGCGCACGGCGCAACAGATTGAGCAAACTTTCTTCATCGTCACCCGCATGGGCTTGCAGCGCGTCATGGCGGGCTTGCACATTGCGGGACAACAACGCGGGGTCAAAGCGTTCATCCAACATGCCCGGGTCAGCCAATTCATCGATCACGCCCGGGTGTTTCATCAAGTAAGCGGTGGTCCAGCGTCCCGCGTCCAGCAGTTTGAGCAATTGCGAATGCACGGTCGGGCGTTCCAGCAGCAATGCCAAATAGGTTTCACGCCGAAGCAACGGCTCCATCCAGTCGCACCAACGCACGGCGGCGGTTTCGCTGACACGGCCTTCGCTCAGCCACAGTTGGGTGCGCAGCACCAACTTGAACAAACGTTGCCTGGCGTCATCGCGCAGCGCGCGAACCCGAGGCGAATCTGTCCATGCAGCCACCCGTTGGCGCAGCGCCGGGTTCAAGGGTTCGAGCAAGCTGTCCATGTCGGTGCTGGGCACTGTTTGGGCGGTATCGGCTGGTTCGCTGTCGGCAGGGCGCAGCAAACGTTCAAATTCATGCGCCACTTTGTCACGCCAATGGGCCAATTGCGCGGCCAGCGATTCAGCGTCGGGCAATGCCATGCTTTGCGCAACCCAGTGCAAGTCGTTTGCTTCGGTGGGCAGGACGTGGGTTTGTTTGTCGTCCAGGTACTGCACCCGGTGCTCCACCCGGCGCAAAAACACATAGGCCTGCGCCAACGCCTCGGCGGTCTCAGGCGGCATCAAACGGGCTTGCACCAACGCCGGCAAGGCGGCCAATGTCGGGCGCATGCGCAATTCGGGAAATTGCCCGCCGCGCACCACTTGCAGCATTTGCACGGTGAATTCGATCTCGCGGATGCCGCCCCGCCCCAGTTTGACGTCGTTGGCTCGCTCGGGCCGTCCCACGCTTTGGCGTTGCGCATGGGCGCGGATTTGCCGGTGCACATCGCGCAAAGCCTCGATCACGTTGTAATCAAGGTAGCGACGAAACACAAACGGGGTCACGATGTCGCGCAAGGCGGGCACCTGGTCCATGCATGACGCCGAGGCAATCACCCGCGCTTTGAGCCAAGCCAGCCGTTCCCATTCACGGCCTTGGGCTTGAAAATAGTTTTCCAAGGCAGCCAAAGACACCACGCTGGGCCCTGATTCGCCGTTGGGCCGCAACGCCAAGTCCATGCGAAACACTTGACCGTGTTCGGTCGTGTCGCCAATCAAGCGAAACAGCTGTTTGACCACCTTGTCAAAAAACACATGGTTGTCGATGCGCACGCCTGCGCCATCATCTGCTTGGGTTTCACCATCTTCGTCATACACGTACACCAAATCGATGTCACTGGAGACGTTCAACTCGGCGGCACCCAGCTTGCCCATGCCCACCACCCACAACTGCGCGAGCGTGCCGTCGCTGCGCCGGGGCATGCCGTGGCGCGCCGACACGCGTGCCGTGGCTTCGCGCAGGGCTTGGTCTAGCGTGAATTCGGCCAACCAGGTCATGGCATGGGTGACCACGTCCAACGGCACTTGCTGTTCGCAATCGAGCACCACCAACCGTTCCAGACACAGTTGTCGCAAGACGCGCAAGGCGTCTCCCATGTCAGGGTAAGGGGTCAGCAGCCCTTGAAAACAATGCGCCAAGGATTCGCGCGTAGGCATGCCGGGCGCGAGCAAATGCAGGTGCGGGTCATAGCGGCGGCGCAGTCGCTGAACCAGACGCGACCCGGCGGCGCCAGAAAAAGGCAGGCTATTTGCCATGTGCTTGTCTCCACCCGACGGTTGGCGGTGATAATTTCAAGGTGTGCTCATTACAAACTCGGTAAACATTTTGCATGGCTGAACAACCGCTGCCCCCTGCTGCCGCAAGTGCCGCTTGGCGTTGGTATGTCAGGCTGACCCGATGGTTGTGGTGGCTGGTGCTCGGGTTCTGGTCACTCATGTTGTTGGCCACCGCCGCGTTGCATTGGTGGATTGTGCCGCGAATACTCGACTGGCAACCCCAAATCGAAGCCATGGCGTCCAAGGCGTGGGGCGTGCAATTGAGCATCGGCCAATTGCAATCCGAGTCTGACGGATGGGTGCCCACCTTCATCTTGACTGACGTGGTGTTGCGCAACCCGCAACAACAAGAAGTGCTGCGTTTGCCGCAGGTGCGTGTCAGTTTGTCACCCACCTCGTTGCTGGGCCTGACCTTGGACCGGATTGAATTGACCTCGCCCGAGCTGGAAGTCAGGCGCGATGCCCAAGGTCACTGGCAAGTGGCGGGCATGCAGTTGGCGGCACAAGACAACGCAGACATGCTCGATTGGTTGCTTCGACAGCCACACATTTCGGTGCAAAACGGCCGCTTGCGTTGGCTGGACGACTGGCTGCAACAACCTGAAGTCGACTTGACCGAGGTGAATATCCAATGGCAAAACGGACTGCGCAGCCACCGTTGGCGATTCGACGCCAAGCCACCGGCAGACTGGGGCCAACCGTTTCAAATTCAGGGGCAATTCACCCAATCGATATTCAACAACCGGCCCAGCGATGTCGCCACATGGAAAGGCCGTATTTATGCACAACTGCCCGAGGTGGACATCAGCCGTGCCTCGGTTTACCTGAAGTCAGCGGCGCAAGCAGAACTGCTGTCAGGCAAAGGCTGGCTGCGTGCCTGGGCTGACATTGACCAAGGCGCATGGAATAACCAAACCGTGGACTTGGCATTGAAGCAAGTGACCTTGCAATGGGACAAGCAAAAAGATGCCCTCGCATTCGATGCCATCGCCGGCCGTGTGCGGCTGCAGCCTTGGATGGGTGGTCTGGGTCACGAGTTGTTGACCGAACAATTCAGCGTGACCCCGGCCCAAAGTCAAGCTTGGACCAGTGGCAAAACACGCTTGGCATGGCGCAAGCCGCGCCCGGGTGATGGCCACTGGGCAGCCACAGGCGAATTGCACATTGAAGACTTGCCGATCGAAGTCATGGCGCGGATCGCCGCCCAACTGCCGTTGAGCGATCACTTGAAAGCGCGCTTGAACCAAGCCAAACCGCAAGGGCAAATGCAGGCCTTGGACCTGCAGTGGTTTGATGCGGGTTCCCCGGCTGTGCGATACAAGGCCCTCGGGCAAATTCGCCAATTGCAAATCAACGCCAGCGCGCCGAACGCCCAGCCCAAACCGGAGGACGACTGGTGGCCAGGTTTGCAAAATGCCAACCTCGAATTCGAATTCAACGAGCTCTCTGGCAAGGCACGCATGGACGTGCAAGATGGGCATGTGTCCTTGGTGGACTGGTTGGATGAGCCATTGATTCCTGTCAAGCAGTTCAGCACCGCGCTGAGTTGGGGGAAAACGCAGGCGCGTTGGCAGGTCAAATTGCAAAACGCGCAAGTCAGCAATGCCGATGGACAAGGCAACTTTGACCTGAGCTGGGAGCAAGGCGACGCCAAGTTACCGATGGGCCATTTGGATTTGCAGGTTCAGGTGCAACGTTTACAAGCCTCGCGCTTGCACCGTTATTTGCCCACTGCCTTGGACGGGGCAGCCCGGCGCTATGTGCGGGACGCCATCACCACGGGATGGTTTGACAAGGCCACGGTGCAATTGCAAGGCCCGCTCGACCACTTTCCCTTTGATCAAACCAACGATGGCGTGTTCAATGTCCGTGCCCCGTTTCTTCAATTGGGGTTCCAATATGCACCGCCCACCAGTGGCACGGGCAACGCCAAGTCGCCGAACCTGTGGCCCGCCGTGCAGCAAGCCAATGGCGAGTTGGTGGTCAAGCGTCAACAGCTGCAGGTGAAATCCAACCATGCCCGCATCGGCCCAATGGCGGCCATGCAGATCACGCAACTCGATGTGCAAATCCCGGACCTGAACGACACCGTGGCAGAGGTCAGCGCCCAACTCAAAGGCAACCTCAGTGACGCTTTGCTGACCGTCAATGCGTCGCCTTTGGCGGATTCCGTGGGCCGTTGGTTCAACCCGGCGGGCGTCAACGGCTTGGCAGAGCACCAGTTCCGTTTGACTTTGCCGGTGTCCAACTTGAGCAACAGCCGGGTCCAGGGGTCGGTCAACCTCAATGGCAATGACATTCAATTGCAAGCGGCCGTTCCCAAGTTGTTCAAAACCAAGGGGTTGGTGTACTACACCCAATCTGGTTTGAACATCAACAACCTGCGGTTGAATTTCTTGGGCGGCGAGGCCAAGATGGACGGCGCGCTGCGTTTCAACGAAAACCCTGCTGAAGGCGCGGCACGCATCAACGTGCAAGGCAGCATTTCTTCCGATGCCATCAAACAAGCGCCCGAGTTCGCCAGCCTGTCGACGCTCACCACCCGCTTGAACGGCAACGCCAATTACTCCGCCACGCTGAGTTTGCGACAAGGCAGCCCAGAGTTGACGGTACAGAGCAATTTGCAAGGCATGGCGATTGACTTGCCTGCGCCCTTGGGCAAATCCGCATCGGCCAGTTTGCCCATGCGCTTTGACAGCAATGTGTCGCGTGCGGCGTCTGGTCGCAACACGGCCAGCCAAGACCAATTGCAATTCGGTTTGGGCAGCCTCTTGAATGTGCGTTATTGGCGAGACACCAGCGGCAACACGCCCAGCGTGTTGCGCGGTCAGATTCAACTGGGCAGCTCGGCTGCTTGGAAAGAACCCGCAGACAACAGTGTGGTGTTGCAGGTCAAGCAAGCCGCACTGAACATGGACGAGTGGCAGCCGGTGCTCAACAGTTGGATGGATGAAGAGGCGCCGACGCCAGCCAGCAGCACGACCCGCAGCACCGTGGCGTCTTACATGCCGACCAAAATAGACGTGCAAACCCAAGAGCTGATCTGGTCCGCACGAACCTACAAGCAATTGCAAGTGAATGCAGAAAAACAGGCCAAGCAATGGCGCATCCAAGCCCGTGCCAACGAGTTTCAGGGGGTGGCTGATTACCGTCCGGCGCAAGACGGTGCGACCGCCAAGCTCAATGCGCATTTGAGCTATTTGTCCCTGCCACCTTCTTTGCTGGAAGACGTGGAAACGACCATGTCGGATTCACCCAAAGACATGCCTGCCCTCGAGATCGTCATTGACAACCTGGAGTTGCGCGGCATTGCGCTGGGACGCGCTGACATTGAAGGCTTTGCCCGCACCAACACCAGCGGCACGCGTGAGTGGGTGTTGAACAAGCTCAACCTGACCATGCCCGAGGCCAGTTTCCAAAGCAAAGGTCAGTGGGGCGGCGCGGCCAAAGCAGCGGCCAAACGTTCACAACTGGAATTCACGCTGCAAATTCAGGATTCAGGCGAGTTGCTTGACAGACTGGGTTACAAAGGGGCCATGCGCAATGGCAAAGGCCGCATGGTGGGCCAAGTGGGCTGGCAAGGTTCGCCTTTCTCACCCGACTACAACAGCATGAGCGGCCAATTCAATGTCAGCATGGAGCGCGGACAGTTTTTGAAAACCGAACCCGGTGTGGCCAGGTTGCTCGGCGTGCTGACCTTGCAGTCCTTGCCCAGACGCTTGATGCTCGACTTTCGTGATGTGTTCAGCGATGGGTTTTTGTTTGGCTTTGTGCGCGGGGACGTCAACATTCAGCAAGGCATCGCCAGCACCAACAATTTGCAAATGAAAGGCGTGAGCGCAGCGGTGCTGATGGAGGGACGGGCGGATTTGAAAAACGAAACCCAAGACATCAAGGTGGTGATCGTGCCCGAGCTCAATGCGGGCACCGCATCACTGGTTTACAGCGCCATCAATCCCTTGGTGGGTTTGACGACTTTCTTGGCCCAGTATGTGTTGCGCAAGCCTTTGATGAAATCCAACACCCAAGAGTTGCATGTGCAAGGCACGTGGAAAGACCCGAAGGTGACGAAAAAAGATGGCACGCCAATCGACGGCAAGGCCGGCACGCCAGCCAAACCCGCAGAGGCCAAACCATGAAAGCGGCGCTGCTGCAAATGGTGTCAGCTGCTGATGTACAAACCAATTTGGACACGGTCGCTGAGTTGATGGTGCAAGCCCACGCGCAAGGGGCAGAGTTGGCGGTATTGCCTGAGTATTTTTGCTTGATGGGGCACCAAGACACTGACAAGTTGCACATCGCCGAGCCCTTTGGCCAAGGCCCCATGCAACGCCGCTTGTCTGAACTGGCGCAGCAACATGGTTTGTGGTTGGTCGCTGGCAGCATGCCCTTGGCTGTGCCCGGTGACAGCCAACATGTGAGCAACAGTTGTTTGGTGTTCAACCCGGCGGGTGAGTGTGTGACACGCTACGACAAAATCCATTTGTTCCATTTCGACAATGGCAAAGAACGCTATGACGAAGCGCGAGTGCAGCGCGCGGGCGACTCGCCGGTGTGTTTCGATTTGCCTTCGCGCGATGGGCACCGTTGGCGCATCGGCTTGAGCATTTGTTTTGATGTGCGTTTTCCTGCGCTTTACCAACAGCTGGCACGCATGGGTGCCCATTTGGTATTGGTGCCGAGCGCATTCACTCACACCACCGGCCAATCGCATTGGGAATTGTTGATGCGCGCGCGGGCGTTGGATAACTTGGTGTGGCTCGGGGCCGCCGCCCAAGCCGGTGTGCATGACAACGGCAGGCGCACTTGGGGGCATTCGATCTGGGTCGACCCTTGGGGACAGGTGGTTGCGTGTCAACCGGAACATGCGGCGTGCGTGGTGACGGAATTGAACATGCAGGTGTTGCAAGACCGCAGAGCACAAATGCCGGCGTTGAACACCGCGTCAGTGTGAATCATTCATCGGCATCGCGCTCGCCTTTGCGACGACCCGAGAACATGGTCCACCAAACGATCAACACCAAAATCAATCCGGCGCCCAAAGCTTCAAGCAAAATCAGCAGCATGTGTGTGTTTCCTTGTTCAGCATGGACTGTAATCTTTGGGCGTAAACCCATGGCATGGATGTGGCGATCTGTCAGCCGTTGGCTGTTGCCTTGTTGCTTGGCTGCATGTGCCAGCCAAGTGCCATTGATGACGCCTGCCCCTGCGCCCAGCAGTTTGCCGCCGCCGGTGCTCAGCATACCGACCATTCCCGCCAAACCTGCGCCCTCGGTGACCGAGGCGCCGCCGTCAGCCGCGCCAGACAAACGCAGTCGATTCGTACCGGTGGAGTGGCGCGATTTGCCCGGTTGGGACAAAGAATCCATGCCCGACGTGTGGTCGGTGTTGTTGGGCAATTGCGAACGCGCCAGTGGCTTGATGACCAACTTGTGCCCGCAAGTGCGGCGGTTGACATTGGCTTCGGACGAAGAACAAAAACAATGGTTGATGCAAACCTTGCAACCGCATCGCATTGAATCACTGGAGGGCGAAGCAGACGGTTTGTTGACCGGCTATTACGAGCCTGTGCTGGAGGCCAGAAAAATCCCCGGCAATGGTTTTTCTGTGCCTTTGTATCGCCCGCCCGCTGGTTTGAAAGCCGGACAGCCGTGGTTCACAAGACAGGAAATTGAAAGCATGCAAACCGCGCAAGCGGCTTTGCATGGGCGTGAGATTGCATGGCTGGCAGACCCGATCGATGCCATGGTGTTGCACATCCAAGGCTCGGGACGGTTGCGCATCACCGAGAGCGATGGCCGCATACGCACCGTGCGTGTCGGGTTTGCCGCGTCGAACGAGCAGCCTTACCAAAGCATAGGCCGTTGGTTGCTGGACAAAGGCGACATCAAAGATGCCTCGTGGCCAGGTATCAAAACATGGTTGCAACGCAACCCGCAAAAGGCACAAGCCTTGCTGTGGGTGAATCCGCGTTATGTGTTTTTCAAGGAAGAGCCGATCATCGACCCGAGCATCGGACCACGCGGGGCGCAAGGCTTGCCGTTGACACCTGGCCGGTCGGTGGCGATAGACCCCTTGAGCGTGAGCTACGGCACGCCGTTGTGGATGGTGACACCCGGGCCCACGCAAAGCCTGCAACGGCTGGTGGTGGCGCAAGACACGGGCAGTGCCATCGTCGGTGCGGTTCGCGCTGATTTGTACATGGGCACTGGCGCGGCCGCCGGTGAATTGGCCGGTCGCATGAAACAACAGCTGCGTTTGTGGGCTTTGTTGCCCAAAACGCCTTGACGTCAAAACAAAAGACAGCAAAGGGCAGGCACATGGGCTTCATCATGGTTTTGGCGGCACCGGTGTTTTTTTTGGCCATCGCCCTCGAGTGGTGGCATGGCTGGCGCTTGTCACAGCGTGGTCAGCGGTCAGCGCAAACCTACCGTTGGGATGACGCGATCAACAGCATCAGCTTGGGCGTGATCAGTCAATTGAGCGCCGTGTTCACCCGCGTGTTTCGCATCACCTTGTACACCTTGGTGTTTGAGCAGGTGGCGTTGTTCAACGACCCTGATTTTTGGCAAAGCGCAATCGGTGTGTTGGTGGCCTTGGTGCTTTATGACTTTTGTTATTACTGGTACCACCGCGCCAGTCACGAAGTGGCGTTCTTTTGGGGCGGTCATGTGGTGCATCACCAAAGCCAACACTACAACTTGTCCACGGCATTGCGACAGACCACCTCCGGCGTGGCCATCGGCTGGGTGTTTTATTTGCCGATGGCATTGATCGGTGTGCCACCGCTGGTGTTTGGCATCGTGGCCTTGATTGATTTGCTCTACCAGTTTTGGGTGCACACCGAGCATGTCGCCAAGTTAGGCTGGTTTGACCGGTGGTTTTGTTCGCCGTCCAACCATCGCGTTCACCATGCCGTGAACGATGTGTATGTCGACCGCAACTACGGCGGCATTTCAGTGGTGTGGGACCGGGTGTTTGGCAGCTTCAAAGAGGAAGACGCGAACGAACCTTGTGTGTACGGAACACGTGCTTCACTCAACAGTTGGGACCCGTTGTGGGCAAATTGGCAGGTCTACAGCGGTTTGTTGCAGGACAGTTGGCACGCCAGCCGTTGGCTTGACAAAGCGCGCGTCTGGTGGCGACGCCCGGGCTGGCGCCCAGAGGATGTGGCCGCGCGTTTTCCCAAGCCCGAGTTTTCCTTGCAGAACCATGTCCCGTTTCGACCCGTTCAAACCCAAGCCGCGCTGCAATGGGCGGTGGGTTGGTTTGTGTTGTTGTTGGTTGCGGCCATGGACCTGTTGTGGCACATGGACAGCATGCGCTGGGGCGATGCGGCTGTCAGCGTGTTGGCGGTGACCGCGGGTTTGTGGGGCGTGAATGCCTTGCTGCAAAACCGCCTCACGCCATGGTGGTGTGCCTACGTGCAATTTGCGGCCATGTCCACCGCCGCATCCGCTTGTGGATGGAGTGACGTGTATTTTTTTGCCAAGCCGATCGCCTTGTTGATGTTGATGTTCGTGGCTTGGTTGGCTGAGCACTTGCCAGAGAAGTCGCAAACTTGGTTGGTGCGTGCTTTGGGGTTGAGTTGGGTGGGCGATGTGTTGCTGCTTTATCCCGGCTTGTTCATGCCGGGGTTGGTGGCATTTTTGGTGGCGCATGTTTGCTATGCGTGGTTGTTGACCAGAGATGCACCCGCTCGCCCCCCAGCCAAACCGTTTGTGTGTTGCATGGCCGCTGGTGTGTTGGTGTACGCCGGTCTGTGGTTCAACGGCCTGCCGCCAGCCATGCGCATGCCTGTGGCGGCGTATGTGGCGGTGTTGGCCAGCATGGCAGCGCTGGCTTGGGGGCGTTATTTGCATCGCCAAGACCGTGGCAGTGCTTGGGTGGCTGTCGGTGCCATGGTGTTCATGGTGTCAGACACACTGCTAGCCATCGACCGCTTTGTCAGTCCTCTGCCCTATGCAGGTTTGTGGGTGTTGGCGACCTACTATCTGGCGCAAGGCTTGATCGTCTCGGGCGTGCTGCAATCCATGGCAGTGCCACCCAGTTCAGTGACGAAACCGCGCCATCAGTTCAGCCAGTTCAGAAACACCTGAGCCACTGACGCGGGTTCTTCCATGGTCAACATGTGACCCGCCTGTGCAATCACACACACCTCTGGATGAGAAGGTATCAACGCCGCCATGGCGCGGTGCTGAGCGACATTCGCCCAACCGTCGTGTTCGCCTGTCATCACCAAACAAGGAATGCGCAATTCGCGCAACACATCGCTGGCCGAAGGACGCGTGAGCAGCGCATGGATTTGACGCTCGAACACTTCCACCGGTTTGCGCTCGAACATGGTCAGAATCCCGTCAATGAATGGGGTGTCATGCAAGCGAGCAGGCGCCACCATTTGCTTGGCCCACTGCGAAGCCATGGCGCGCACACCGTGTGTTTGGGCCAGTGACAACAGCGCCATGCGGCCGGCGCGTTCTGTTTCACCAGCGTCACCGTGCGGCAGTGGCAGGTAACCTGTTCCCATCAAAGCGATGCGACGCACGCGTTCGGGTGCGAGCCGGTACACCTCTAAAGCCACCCGACCACCCATGGAGTGGCCTGCCACATCAAACGAAGGTGGCGCGTTGTTCAGCAAGCGACGCGCCATCTCAACCAACGAGTCGCTGTCGCCATGGTCAGCGATTTGAATTTGTTGATGGGCAAGCAAAGGCA
>CANGZG010000032.1 GCA_947458415.1 Comamonadaceae bacterium
GTCCTCATGCCCCCATCCTTCAAACGATTCATCATAACCATGCACTTTTTCAAAATCTTCACGCCAACAAGCAAAATTACAGCCCTTGATACCACGCCATTTGAAATCACGGTAATACCGAATACGTGAATGACAGAATTTCAGATAAAAGGCAAGCAATTTATTGATGGATCCCTTCAAGCGGTACCAAACGATCTCACGTTTGAACAATGACAGGTGCCAGCGTTGACCATCTATCAGAACCTGAGTCAGCGTCTGATTCAACAACACGCGACTCCCGGTTACCAAATGATTGACTTCACTCAAGCATCGGTGTCGGGCAATGAAGTCATCTTGAACAATGCAATCACCATCTAAAAAAATAAAATACGCGCCGATGCATTGTTTGACCGCTAAATTGCGAATGGCAGCGAGACGAAACCCCAAATCATCATGCCAAACGTGTTTGAGTGGTTGGGAATAATTCGCTTGGAAGTATTCAACCAACTGCCGCGTCTCCGCCTTGGAGCCATCATCAGCCACGATGACCTCAAAATCACGGTCAGTTTGCTGATTCAATGATTGCAACACCAGATTCAAAGCGTCTGGTCGGTTATAGGTACTGACAATCACACTAATTAGCACGGTCTGCCTTCTGCTGCAAAAGCCATAATTTTAAATAACGGTAGTAACTTCCTTCGGCATTGGAGATGGCTAAGGCCAATCCGTGCGCGCCATCCAAAAACCCCCGTTTTAAAAAATAGGTACGAAAAAAGGCCCACGCCCCGTGCAGCACAGCATTCAGCACGCTGCTTTTTTTGCCCCGCTCAAAGGCTTGCAATGCTGAATCCGTCGAATAACGGTCTACTTTACCCAACACATTGCTGAAATCCTTGACACTGTAATGAAGCATGGGCGCACGTAACTGTTGAATCGAACCCTCTGGCAAAAGTTTTTCATGCACCAGGTCATTCGAAAACCGCGCTGTGCCACGCTTGAACAAACGTGTGACGTAATCAGGATTCCAGCCGGAGTAGTTGATCATCCGACCGCAATAAAAAGACCGTCGCGGGATTGCGAAGCAATTCGCATGAGGACTGGAAAGAACCGCTTGAATCTCGTTGCAAAGCGCGTTGCTCAGCCGCTCGTCTGCATCGATGGAAAGTACCCAGTCTTGCGTAGCCAAATCCAGTGCCCGATTTTTCTGCGCGCCAAAGCCTGGCCAATCAGCTGGTGAGGAGATGACTGCGCCAAAAGACTTCGCAATGGCTATGGTGTCATCGGTGCTGGCTGAATCAACGATCACAATCTCGTTGGCAATTGACTTCACTGAGGATAAGCAGTCATGCAAATTGGCTTGCTCGTTTCGAGTGATGACGATGACGGAAAGTGTGTTCATAAACCAATTCGTTGAAGTTACCTGCTAAGCACTCATGGTTGCCGACGCAACCCCAAAAAAACCACTGCGGCCACCACCACCATCGCGCCCAAAATTTGCACAGGCTCGATGTGCTGGTCAAGTATCACCCAACCCAAACCCAGAGCAAACACGGGCTCCATGTTCATGATGGCCGAGTTGCCAGCGACACCCAGTTTAGGCAACACGGTGAACATCAGGGTGAAGCCACTGCCGTACAAACAGGTCAGGCCGAGCAAGCCCCACCATCCCAATTCGGTGGTGGGCCAGTGCGGACCGCCGTGCCAACCCACCACAGCCAATGCGACGGAGCACGCCAGCAGCAAGCTGAAAAAGGTACGTACCCGGCCATCCAAGCCGGCGGTTTCATGCTGCGTCCAGACCAACACCAACCCAAAACTGGCAGCGGCTGCCATGGCAAAAGCCACCCCTTCGCCCATGATCGCCCACTGTTGCGCGGCACCCAACCCCGAAGCGGCGCCCGCCACATCCAAGGCCAGCGCCAGCCCCGACAAAATCACGGGCATGGTCAACAACACTTGCCGCTCTGGTGGTTGTCGGTAAATCAACCGGTTCCACAGCGCGGCCCATAAAGGGTAGGTGTTGAACGCCAACAGGGCCAATGCCACCGGCAAGCGCGAGACAGCGCCATACAGAAGTTGGCTTTGGCCGCCAATCATCACACCGACCAACAGCAAACCTCTGAGTTGCCGCTGGGTCAATTGCCACGACACCCGACCCCACATCACCAACATGCCGACCACCAGCGCGGTGCAGCCGCTGCGCACAGCGACGGCGGTGGCGACATCCAAGCCGCTGTCAAATGCCAATCGGGCAGACACATGGTTGGCCGCCATCAGCAAGGCCACCAGCAACAAACTGGCAAAGCCTTGCAGGCTGAGCGCTTTAGCGTTACTCATGCCGTACAAACCAGCGGGCAAGGGACAGGTGAGCGGTGAAAGTGGTGCGCATGGTGAGCGGGATAAAACGCAGATTGGCTATGATGGCAGGTTGCCCAAAATGAAACTGAACACGTGAATTCTCCCTCAGAAGCCAACTATCTTGCGAACCATCTCGGCGGACGCGGCGCGTTCGGTCAGATCAGTGTTCGAGGGGCGCGTACACACAATCTGAAAAACATCGATTTAGACATTCCGCGCAACCAATTGGTGGTAATCACTGGCCTGTCTGGTTCGGGCAAATCCAGTCTGGCGTTTGACACCTTGTATGCCGAAGGGCAGCGCCGCTATGTGGAAAGTTTGTCGGCCTATGCGCGCCAGTTTTTGCAGCGCATGGACAAGCCCGACGTGGACCTGATCGAAGGCCTGTCGCCTGCGATCGCCATCGAGCAAAAAGCCACCAGCCACAACCCGCGCTCGACGGTGGGCACAGTGACCGAGATTCACGACTATTTGCGTTTGCTGTTTGCACGTGCCGGCACCCCGCATTGCCCGCAACACAGCGTGCCGTTGCAAGCCTCGAGCGTGGCGCAAATGGTCGATGCGGTGTTGGCCTTGCCCGCAGAGACACGCCTGTTGTTGATGGCACCGGTGGCGCGCGAACGCAAGGGCGAATTCGCCGAGGTGTTCACGCAGATGCAAGCACAAGGCTTTGTGCGGTTTCGTGTCGATGGTCAGGTCGTGGAATTGGCCGAATTGCCCGCCTTGGCCAAGAAAGAAAAGCACGACATCGATGTGGTGATAGACCGCTTGAAGGTGCGCCCCGACATGGCGCAGCGAATCGCTGAGAGCATGGAAACCGCGCTTCGCTTGGCCGATGGTCGTGCACTGGTACTGGATTTAGACCAAGGGGTTGAACATGCATTCAACGCCAAATTTGCATGCCCGCATTGCAGCTTCGCCATCGGTGAACTCGAACCACGTTTGTTCTCTTTCAATTCGCCGTTGGGCGCATGCCCGACATGTGAAGGCTTGGGCGAACAAAGTTTTTTTGACCCGGCACGCATCGTCGCGTTTCCAGACATCAGTTTGGCCAGCGGCGCCATCAAAGGATGGGACAAGCGAAACGCTTATTACTTTGCCATGCTCGAGAGCCTGGCGCGCCATTACCAGTTTGACCTGGAAACGCCGTTTGAACAACTGCCACCGTCAGTTCAGCAAGTGTTGTTGTTCGGCTCTGGTGAAGAAGAAATCAAATTCAGTTATGTGCTCGAGTCAGGCGCCCGGGCGGGGCGCAAAACATCCAAGCAGCACCGCTTTGAGGGCATCGTCCACAACATGGCCCGTCGCTACAAAGACACGGACTCTGCCTTGGTGCGTGAAGAGTTGTCCCGCTACCGTGGCCTGCGTCCTTGTGAGGCCTGTGAGGGCACTCGTTTGCGAACCGAGGCCCGCCATGTGCGCTTGGGTGTTGGCCCGCAAGCGTTGACGGTGCACGATGTCAGTCACCTCACTTTGTCTGAATGCCAAGCCTATTTCCAAGGCTTGACTTTGGATGGGAACAAGGCGGATATCGCTGACAAGGTGGTGCGTGAAATTGCCAACCGCTTGAAATTTTTGAATGACGTGGGGCTGACGTATTTGAGTTTGTCCCGCAGTGCGGACACGTTGTCGGGTGGCGAAGCGCAACGGATTCGGCTGGCTTCACAAATCGGCTCTGGCTTGACCGGCGTGATGTATGTGTTGGACGAACCCAGCATTGGTTTGCATCAGCGCGACAACGACCGATTGATCGACACCCTCAAGCATTTGCGCGACATCGGCAACAGTGTGTTGGTGGTTGAACATGACGAAGACATGATTCGTGCCGCCGACCACTGCATCGACATGGGGCCAGGTGCCGGTGTGCATGGCGGGCGCGTGATGGCCCAGGGGACGCCCGCGCAACTGCAAGCCAACCCGCACTCATTGACGGGACGCTACATGAGTGGCGCCTTGTCGATCGCTGTGCCGCCGCGCCGTCGCGACTGGTTGCTGCAAACCACGGCATCCGCACCGCCGCCAGCGAACAATGTGTTTGGCCTGCCGATGCCCAGCTCGCCAAAGTCGTCAGCCCGTCAAGCGCTCACCGTGGTGGGTGCGCGGGGCCATAACTTGCAAAACGTCACAGTGGCATTTCCGGTCGGTTTGTTCACCTGCGTGACTGGCGTGTCGGGTTCGGGTAAATCCACCTTGGTCAACGACACCTTGTACGCGGCGGTGGCCAGACAAATTCACCGCGCCCATGAAGAACCTGCGGCGCATGATGACATCCTGGGCCTCTACCATTTTGACAAGGTGATCAACGTCGACCAGTCGCCGATTGGGCGCACCCCGCGGTCTAACCCCGCCACCTACACCGGCTTGTTCACGCCACTGCGCGAACTGATGGCCGATGTGCCGATGGCGCGTGAGCGTGGTTATGGCCCCGGCCGGTTCTCGTTCAACGTCGATGGCGGCAGATGCAACGCCTGTCAGGGCGACGGCATGGTCAAAGTAGAAATGCATTTTCTGCCGGACGTGTACGTGCCTTGCGATGTGTGTTTGGGCGAGCGTTACAACCGCGAAACCTTGGACGTGCAATACAAGGGCAAGAACATTGCGCAAATTTTGAACATGACCGTTGAAGATGCGTTGGCGTTTTTCAAACCGGTGCCGGCACTCGCACGCAAGCTCAACACCTTGATGGAAGTGGGCTTGGGTTACATCCGTTTGGGACAGGCGGCCACCACCTTGTCGGGTGGCGAAGCTCAGCGCGTCAAATTGGCGCTGGAATTGAGCAAGCGGGACACGGGCAAAACGCTTTACATCTTGGACGAACCCACCACGGGCTTGCATTTCGCAGACATCGATTTGTTGCTCAAAGTGTTGCAGCAGTTGGTTCAAGCGGGTAACACCGTGGTCGTGATTGAACACAATTTGGACGTGATCAAGACGGCTGATTGGGTGATCGACATGGGGCCGCAAGGCGGTGTGGGTGGCGGTCAAGTGGTGGCGACCGGCACGCCAGAGCAAGTGGCGGGCAACCCCGACAGCGTCACCGGGCGCTATTTACGGCGCTTGTTGTCGTTGGACTGATGCCCGCTCAGCTGACGTAAATTTGGGCCGCCGCGGTTGCCATGGCATCAATGATGGCCAATGACAGCGTTGTGGGGACCAGGTATTTGGTGCGGCGGTTGGTGCCTTCGAACACCAGTTCCACCAGGCCTTTGTGCAGCAAATCATTGATTTTTCGGTGCAGCATGGCGGGAGAGCCAATGGCTTTGAGCCCCATGGCTTGGGTCACGTTCATGGGCTCGTTCCTGTCGTTTGCCATGGCAATGCGCATGAGCAAAACCTGTGCATCCAAGTCAGGCAGCTGTGCAGTGTGTTGGGTTTCAATGTCGCGGACCGCGCCAAGCAATGCGAAGAATTGGGATCGAGACGAGGACATGGACTGAGTTATTTTTGTATCGTCTGACCATATCGCATAAACCTTGGCGGTGTAATAACCTGTTGATTTGAATTACATTTTTATGCCAACAATGGTTAAAGTAACAATTTAAATCTCAAGCCAAATTGTTTTCAAAACGCAAATTAAATGGACAGCACCGTGCGTGCTTGTTGCGCGGCGGTTCTGGCGGCTTGTGCGAAATCTTCCCCTTGCGAGGCGTACAAAATGGCGCGGGACGAATTGACGATGATCGGCCCGCTGATCTGGTCCCCGTTGCGGCGCAATCCCGCTTGGAGCGTGGCCGCCGCATCGCCGCCTTGTGCGCCGACACCCGGGATCAGCAAAGGCAATTGCGGGGCAATCTCGCGAACGCGGGCAATTTCATCCGGGTAGGTGGCGCCTACCACCAAACCCAATTGGCCATTGCGGTTCCATGGCCCCTGCGCCAGTCGCGCAATGTGTTCGAACAACTTGGGTTGGCCGTCCACCGACGACAAACGCTGGCTTTGTAAATCGTCACCGCCGGGGTTGGAGGTGCGGCACAACAAAAACGCACCTTTGCCGTGGCGTTTCACGTACGGTTCGATCGAATCAAAGCCCATGAACGGCGACAAGGTGACGGCGTCGGCACCGTATCGCTCAAACGCTTCGATGGCGTATTGCTCTGCCGTGCTGCCGATGTCGCCGCGCTTGGCGTCGAGGATCACGGGAATGGCCGGCGCCACCTTGCGCATGTGCGCGATCAATGTTTCGAGTTGGGCTTCTGCCCGGTGGGCAGCGAAGTAAGCTATTTGTGGCTTGAAGGCGCAGACCAAGTCTTGGGTGGCGTCCACGATGTGTGCGCAGAATTCAAAAATGCCATCTGGCTTGCCGCGCAAATGCATGGGGAATTTGCTGGGCTCCGGGTCGAGTCCAACGCACAGCAAAGAGCGCTGCAAAAGGGTGGCATGTGTCAGTTGTTCAATGAAAGTCATGGGGTGAATGCTTGGCAAGCGATGAGGTGGTCAAGGGGGCGAGGTCTGGCGCAACTGGGCCATGGCCAAACACAGGTCATGCCATGCCTTGGCTTTGTCGGCAGGTGTGCGCATCAGGTAGGACGGGTGGTAGGTGACGATGACCGGCCGGCCGTGCGCTTGGTGCACTTGGCCGCGCAATTTGCCCAAGGGCAAACTTTGGCTGTCCACCAAGGTGTCTTGCAGCACAGCCAGGGCAGCGAGCCGCCCCATGGCCAACACCATGCGGGGTTGCAGCAATTCCATTTGCCGCTTCAAAAAATGGCTGCACTGCGCCAACTCCTCTGGGTGGGGGTTGCGTTGGGCAGGCGGCATGCATTTCAAGGCGTTGACCAACACCACCGACTCTTTGGCGCGCCCCAAACCGTGGCGTTGCAAGCCCATGGCTTGCAACATGGCATCGAGCAAATCCGATTCGGGTCCGGCAAAAGGCTTGCCGCTGGTGTTCTCGCTGTCGTTCGGCGCATCGCCCACGATCAACCAATCGGTGGTGCCTTGTCCCACCGCAGGCTGGCCATCGGCAAACACACTGTGTTGGCGATGCGCACACAGGCCACAGGCGCGGCAATTGGCCGCAGCCGCTGACAATGACGCCCAGTCCATGGTTGACAAGCCTTCGGGCAATTCGCCCAGCGTCGCGGCAGGGGCCAAGGCGACCGTGGGGGTGGCTGTCTGTGGTGTCGGGGCGGGTTGACGCAAAGCAGGTGCCACCGCGAACGCCGTGGGTTTGACGGCAACGGGTTTGGCTGTCGGCGGGGCCGCGTCCACGACCACGGATGGCGCGGCATCCACAGGCGCTTTTTGCCAGACACGCACACCCATTTCTGCGAGCATGGCGCGTTGTCTGGGGTCAAGCGAGGTCGTCATGGGGGAGAAGTTACCACTCTGGTTCACCAGTTCAACGACATGACCACCGCGTCTTCGCGCAGGCCGTGGTGCACCGGGTAATAACCGGGGCGCACGCCGTCGGTGACAAACCCGCTGGTCAGGTACAAATCAATCGCGCGTTGGTTGCTGGCACGCACTTCCAGCCAGATGCTGTGCACCCCGCGAGACACGCTCCAATCACGCAAATAACGCATCATGGCCTGCGCCAAGCCTTGGCGTTGGTGCGCGGATGCCACGGTGAAGTTGAGCAAATGCACTTCATCAGCGCCACGCATGGCGACGAAATAACACAGCACGTCTGCGTCATCGAACCAGACGGGCATGTGGTAGCCACTGATGATGGAGTCGGCAAAATTTCCCATCAGCCAAGGGTGTGAGTAAGCGCCTTGTTCAACTTGGATGATGTCGGCCAACATGTCTTGTGTCATGTCGCGCGGTGCTGGCAAGCTGCCGTCATCCGTCAAAGCGCCATGGGATTTGCGAAACAGTTTCATGCGCGGGCCGCCTGGTCTGCCAGTCGCTCTGCCGTGGTGCGGGCCACATCGTCACGCACATACACCGGCATGGCGTGTTGCGGTTCTATCGATTCACCACGCTGCCAAGCACGGGCAGCCAAGACCAACATGGCACGGGCATCGGGCCACATGGTCAGGGGTTCAGCGCCACAGGCATTCACCAAAGCTTGCAAATGGGCGGCATGCACCGCCATCGCATTGCCTGCCAGCAGCATCGGCAAGCCGTGCCAAGCATCGGGGCAAGCCCATGCGTTTGGCTGACACAAAGCCGGTTCGCTGACCACGCGCCAATCTTCGCCGAAGCGTTCATAGGCCGCGGCGTAAACCTGTCCCATGCGCGCGTCCAACATGGCGATCACCCGCGTGTGTTCCATGGGTGTGGCTTGGGCCAAGCAAAGCAAAGTGTCTGTCGGCAGCAACCGCAAACCCAGACCCAAAGCCAGCCCTTGGGCAACCGAGCAAGCCGTGCGCAACCCGGTGAATGCGCCCGGACCACGCCCAAAGGCAATGGCGTGCAATGCAGCCATGGGCAGCTCGGCTTGTGCCAACAACGCCAGCACCGCGTCAATCAAACCGGATGACGCTTGCGCGCCAGCCAGACCTTGGTGTGAGAACACACGCTCGCCGTGTTGTAACGCCAAGGACATGCGCTCGGTGCTGGTGTCAATCGCCAACAAATTCATGTGGTCGGCTTCCACAACACAGGCCGAGCCGGTTGCACGCCAAACACAATGCCCACGGTGACCAGCGACAAGCCCAGCAACACTTGCCAGCCCAACGGTTCCCCGAGAAAAAACACCGCACCCAAGGCGGACAGGCCGGGAACCAAGGCGGTCAACATGGTCGAGCGCACGGGGCCGTAGGCGCGGATCATCAGCGTGAAACTGATGCCGGACAACACCACCGAACCGCCGCCTTGGAACAAAGCTTGCCAGACCACTTCTTGCCAAGGCGCTGTCAACAAATGCGTCTGCAACCAACCCATGCCGCACAGCAAGGCATACAAGGGCACAAACGTGACAAACGCAAAGCACGTGATGGCCATGGTGGCGGGCACAGCTTGCAATTGGTAGCGTCGGCTCAAGACACTGTAAGTGGACCAACACGCGCTCGCGCCCATGAACAGCAAGTCGCCGATCCACACCGTGCCGCCATCGAACGCATGCCTCAAACTGCTGCCACCCACCAGCAAATCGCCCGACACAATCATGGCCAAACCGATCAGCCGGTAACCGTGCAGACGTTCGCCCAACAAAAACACCGCCAGCACGCTGGTCCACAAGGGCAAACTGCCCGGCATCAGCACCGAACCGTGCGCGGCGGGTGCATAAAAGAAACCGCTGTAAGCCAACACCGCATAAGCAAAGCCACCAAAAAACCCAGTCACCACGGTGGTGCGCCAAGGCAGTGGAGACAAACCGCCAAACGATCCTGTGTGAGGATGTTCGCGGCGTTGTTGCCGCACCATCCACCAAGACCAAGGCAACAAGATGACGCTGGCGCCCACGATGCGTGCCCAAGTGATGTCCAGCGGCAGCAAGCTGTGCTGGGCAGAGGCACGCGCGATGATGATGAACGCGGTCCAAATGGTGACCGTGACCAGCGCCGCCCACAAACCGCTGCGAGGGGAATGGCCACTGAGCAGCTGTTTCATGAAAGATTGCATCCATGCATTATCTGTGCTGAGGGGCCGTCCGTTTGATAATCGGCGCATGAGACCGCGTTTGTTCAGCCACTTGTTGCCCCTCCTGCTGCTGGGCTTGTGCGCGGGCCCGGTGCATTCGCAAGCGACCCATGCATTGCCGCCGAGCGTGCAAGAGGCCATGAAAAGCGCAAGGCTGCCGTTGGACGCACTGAGTGTGGTGGTCTGGCCAGTGCAAGCCGACAGCGCGCGACTGGCGTATTTGGCGGAACTGCCGCGCAACCCGGCC
Organism: Comamonadaceae bacterium; assembly: GCA_947458415.1. Lineage (GTDB taxonomy): Bacteria > Pseudomonadota > Gammaproteobacteria > Burkholderiales > Burkholderiaceae_C > Limnohabitans. The sequence continues at coordinate 10,115 of CANGZG010000032.1, forward strand.
TCGCTGATGAAATTGGTCACCACCACGGCTGCGCTTGACATGCTCGGGCCAGCATTCACTTGGCGCACCCCGGTCTTCATGGAGGGACAGTTGAGCGATGGCGTGCTCCAAGGCAACCTGTATTTGCAAGGCAGCGGCGACCCGCGCTTGGGGGTTGAGCAACTGTGGTTGTTGATGCGACGCATACAAGCCTTGGGCATACGCCAGATCCAAGGCGACATCGTGCTGGACCGCAGCCTGTTCAGCATGCCAACGCCAGACCCCGGCAGTTTTGACGGCGAGCCCTTGCGACCGTACAACGCCACGCCGGACGCATTGCTGATCAACTTCAAATCCTTGCGCTTGCAGTTTGTCCCGGACCCGGCTCACCAAGTGGCCAGGGTTCACATCGAGCCCCCGCTTGCGGGTTTGGCATGGCCGACCACCGTGCCCTTAGACAACGCAGATTGCAGCGATTACCGTGGCGGTTTGAAAGCCGATTTTCAGCAGCCGTTGTACATCAGTTTCGCGGGCACTTACCCCCAGTCCTGTGGCGAAAAAACCTGGTCTGTGGCTTACATCGACCCCGCGCAATTTGCGGCGCGAGCCGTCCATGGCATGTGGTTGCAGCTCGGTGGACAACTCAACGGGGCCGTGCGCGATGGGCTGGTTCCTGCTGGCGCCCAACCCGTGTTGCTGCATGAATCGCCCACGCTGGCCGAGGTGGTGCGCGACATCAACAAATTCAGCAACAACGTGATGGCGGACCAGTTGTTCTTGACGCTGGGCGCGCAACAACGTGGCCGCGGCCACGCGACCGAGGCCGCTGAAGTGGTACACACTTGGTGGCGCGAGCGCTTGCCGTTGGCGTCAGCACCGGGCTTGGACAAAGGCTCTGGTTTGAGCCGCGACGCCCGTGTCAGCGCACAGTCTTTGGCCGCCTTGTTGCAATGGGCTTGGGCGCAAGGCTTCATGCCTGAATTGGTGTCGTCCTTGCCGATCACCGGCGTGGACGGCACCCTCAAGCGCAGCAAAAGCACTGCCCTGGCCCATTTGAAAACCGGCAGCTTGCGCGATGTGATGGGCATCGCGGGTTATGTCGATGCCGCGAACGGTCAGCGCCATGTGTTGGTGGCCATCGTCAACCATGCGCATGCCAACCAAGCCCGTCCGGTGATGGACGCGTTGATCGATTGGACCGCAGGCAAAGACAACCGATAAAAACGATTCATTCAACAAAAACGCGACTCAAATTCCACAAAAATCTCATCGTTGAAATTGACCGATGACCGGACATGAACAGTAAGCGATGGATGGCAGGCTGGTTCGCTGCCAGTGTGCTGTGGGGCTTGGAGGGCTGCAGCCGTTTAACGCCACAAGCGCCCAGCACTGATGGGGTGGACACCCAAACCGTGTGGCACACGATCGCGCTGACACCCGAGGGCGTGCATTACGGCGTGGACCTTGACGGCATGTCGCGCAATGGACCGATCCGAACCGTTTGGCTGCAAAAACGCTCAGCCAACAGCCCGTACCTGTATGACAAATGGCAAGTCAACTTGCACTGTGCCGACGGGCAGTGGATGTGGTTGTTGCGCACTGTGGTGGAAAACAACCAAGTCAAAGCGATTGAGCATGATGTGACATTCGGTTGGAGCGGCGAATGGCTGAAAAAGCCCAAGCTGCAGCCTTGGGTGCCTGTGGCTGCTGGCAGCAAAGAAGACATGGTGCTGAAAAAAGTGTGTGCGTACAAGCGTTAAGAAACGCTGTTCAAGGGCTCAAACCGATGCGCTGCTGGCGCGTTGCAAACGGTCGCGAACGCCGTCCCAAGCCTCGTCTTCAGGCGGCGCCTCTGCCCAAATATGCGCCACACCCAACGCATCGAGTTCACGCAGTTGAGCGAACAAGGCGTGGGCGCATTCCGCTGCATTCGCCGGCATGGCACGCCAATGCACTTGCGCGGGCAAGCTCACGGGCGAGCGCGACCACACCGCCAAACTGCCCGCGCACGAGGGAGCGAGTCGCCCGATGTCTTGGAGTGAAAGCAAGCGCAGGCGCGCGCGCGGCGCGTAATGCGAAGCCAACATGCCGGGCGCGGCGCTCACCGGCGTGGATGGTTTGGCGGGTGCGCGTTGAACCGTTCTTCCTGCCACGGCAGACAACTGCGCGGCACTCAACATGCCCGGGCGCAACAACCATGGCGTGTCTTGACTGACATCGACAATGGTGGATTCAATGCCGACTTGGCAAGCGCCGCCATCGAGCACCGTCAAATGGGGGAAGGCCTCGCGCACATGTTCAGCGGTGGTGGGCGAGACTTTGCCAAACAGGTTGGCGCTGGGGGCGGCCACCCCTTTGACGCCTTGTTGCCAAGCGCGTTGCAACACTTTCAACGCCAGCGGGTGTGACGGGCAGCGCAATGCAATCGTGGGATGCCCACCCGCCGCGACATCGGCCACACCTTGGCGCCGTTTCACAATCAAGGTGAGCGGCCCGGGCCAACAGGCCTGCATCAACGCTTGCGCATGAGCGGGCACGTCAGCGGCAAACCAAGTCACTTGGTCCATGGACGCGACATGCACGATCAACGGGTGGTCTGGTGGCCGTCCTTTGGCGTCGAAAATGGCCGCCACGGCATGTGGTTGCAAGGCGTCGGCAGCCAAGCCGTAAACCGTTTCTGTGGGCAGACCCAACAACTCGCCACGCGCCAATGTCTGCGCGGCCAGCGCAATGTCCTCATCGTTGTCGCCCAGCATTCGTCCCGGGTTCACGCGGGTATTCCCAGCAAGGCAGCCGCTTTGGCACTGACATGCCGGGCTGCTTCGATGTCCTGGGCGGTGATGGTCACATGACCCATTTTGCGGCCATGGCGGGCCTCGGTTTTGCCATACAAATGCAAATGCACCCCGGGCAACGCCAATAACGCAGCCCAATCAGGCGAGCGCTCTGTGCCATCACGCCACCACAGGTCGCCCAACAGATTGAGCATGACACAGGGGCTGTGCAAGCGCGGTGGGCACAAGGGCAAGCCTGCCATGCACCGCACTTGCAATTCAAATTGCGACACGTCACAACTGTCGATGCTGTGGTGTCCGCTGTTGTGGGGTCTGGGTGCGATTTCATTCACCACCAATGGGCCCAAGGCTGTTTTTTCAGGGCCGTCTTGCAGCAGAAAAAATTCCACGCACAACACGCCCACGTAATCGAGTTCACGGGCGATTTGGGTGGCTGCGTCGATCGCATGTTGTTGGGTGGCGACCGGCAAAGACTGTTCATGCACCTCGGTGACCGCGAGGATGCCATCGCGGTGCTGGTTCATTTGCAGTGGCAAATGCACACATTGACCGTCATGCCCACGCGCGAGCACCACCGAGCATTCGGCGGCCAGTGGCAAGCGTTTTTCAAGGATGCACACCACACTTGGGTTGCCGTTTTGCAATTGCGCGAAAGCACCGGGCAGTTCTGCGCGCGAAGGGACCCGGATTTGGCCTTTGCCGTCATAGCCTAATCGGGTGGTTTTCAAAATGCCGGGCAGCAGCTCGTCAGGCACATCGGCCAAGGCCTTCGCATCTGCCAACACGCGGTGCGGCGCCACAGGCACACCGCAACGCACAAAATGCGCTTTCTCCGCCGCGCGGTCTTGCGCGACTTCAACCGCGGCAGGGCCTGGCGAGACCGGCAGCTGCTGTTGCAATTGCGCCAAAGCAGCCGCCGGCACGTTTTCAAATTCAGTGGTGATCGCTTGACATGCTTGCGCCATGCGCGCGAGTCCTTGCGGGTCAAGGTAAGCGCTTTGCACATGCACATGGCTGATCAGACCGGCCGGGCTGTGCGGGTCAGGGTCGAGTACCGCGGTGCGATAGCCCAAAGATTGCGCCGCGTGAGACCACATGCGCGCCAGTTGGCCGCCGCCGAGTACACCCAGCGTGGCGCCGGGTTGCAATGGGCGTCGGGTCATGCCGATGGCGGCAGTGTCATTTGCCGTGCTGCTTGGGTTTGCTGTTGACGATAGCTGTGCAAGGCTGCTTGTAAATGGGGGTGCTGCAATGCCAACATGGCCACGGCGAACAGCGCGGCATTGGCGGCGCCTGCCGCACCGATGGCAAAGGTCGCCACCGGAATGCCTTTGGGCATTTGCACGATGCTGTGCAGTGAATCAACCCCTTGCAAATGCTTGCTCGCCACCGGCACGCCCAACACCGGCACCGTGGTTTTGGCGGCCAGCATGCCTGGCAAATGGGCTGCCCCACCCGCGCCCGCAATGATGGCTTGCAGACCACGCGATTGCGCCGAAGCTGCGTAGTCGAACATGTCGTCCGGCATGCGGTGAGCAGACACCACGCGGGTTTCGTGCGCGACGCCAAACGATTGCAACAGTTCGACAGCGTGTTGCATGGTGTCCCAGTCTGAGCTGGAGCCCATGACAACACCGACAAGAATAGAGGCCATGATGTGGGGCAGTTGAACTGCGGGTAAGCTAACGGTTGAACGACGTGCTGGCCATGTACGCCCTGCACGGTAGAGTGATTGATTTTATTCCTGCGGACCTGACACCCATGATTGATGTGACTGTTGAGAATTTTGAGGCTGAAGTGATTTTGGCGTCGAACGAATTGCCTGTGTTGGTGGACTTTTGGGCGCCGTGGTGCGGCCCGTGTAAATCGCTGGGCCCGGTATTGGAAAAATTGGAAGTGGAATACGCTGGGCGCTTCAAGTTGGTGAAGATCAACTCGGACGACGAGCAGCAGTTGTCACAAGCCTTTGGCATTCGCAGCATTCCCACCTGCGTGATGATGAAAGGCGGCAAGCCCGCCGACGGTTTCATGGGCGCATTGCCCGAAGGGAAATTGCGTGAGTTCCTGGACAAGCACGTGCCCGGTGAAGACGAACTGATCGCGGAAGAAGACGTGAATGCGGCCGAAGCGTTGCTGGCTGAGGGCAATGCCGATGCGGCATTGGCCAAACTGCAAGAGGCGCTGGCCGTCAACCCTGCCAATGACGATGCGCGTTACGAATACGTGAAGTTGTTGATGGCGGTGGGTGAATTGGACAAAGCACAGGCCGCGCTGGCACCGGCCATGGCGCAAATCCCGTTGCAATTGCGTTTTGAGGCTTTGCACCATTGGGCACAAGCCCTGCACTTTGCACACACCGATGAACGTGCCCAGTGGCAAATGCCGCAATTCGATGCGTTGATTGAAAAAAACAAGCGCGACTTCGACACCCGTTTGGCCAAAGCGCGTTTGTTGATGGCCGCCGCAGAATGGACCGATGCCATGGACGAGTTGTTGGAAATTGTCATGCGCGACAAAACATGGAATGACCAAGTGGCGCGCAAAAACATCGTGGCGATTTTGGAACTGCTCTCGCCACCCAAGGCCAAGGGCGAACAACCGGTGCCCGGCAAGAGCGCGGGTGGCATTGAATTGACCGGTAAGGCGGCGGCGTTGGATGACCCGCAGGCCGAATTGGTGTCAAAGTACCGCCGCAAGTTGAGCATGGCGCTCAACTGAGGCCACACCTAGGCGGCTTGTAACCGCGCCCATGCTTCTTGGTATTTGGCGGCGGTCAAAGAAATCACTGCCTCTGGCAAAGCAGGCGCCGGCGGGGATTTGTTCCAAGCCGCACCATCGACTTGTGCGGTTTCCAGCCAGTCACGCAAATACTGCTTGTCAAAACTAGGCGGGTTGACACCCTCGCGGTAAGCGTCTGCGGGCCAATAGCGCGATGAGTCCGGCGTCAGCACTTCGTCCATCAACACCAAAGTGCCTTCGGGGCTGAGCCCAAATTCAAATTTGGTGTCGGCAATCAAAATGCCTTTGGATGCGGCAATGTCGTAAGCGGTTTCGTACAACGCCATGCTGATGCGGCGTATGCGTTCAGCCAAATCTGCACCGATCATTTCCACCGTCCGTTCAAAACTGATGTTTTCGTCATGCGAGCCAGCGGGTGCTTTGGCTGCTGGCGTGAAGATGGGTTGCGGCAAGCGCGAAGCATTTTGCAAGCCTGCAGGCAACGGGACACCGCAGACGGAGCGAGATTGCTGGTATTCCTTCCAACCACTGCCGGCAAGATAACCACGCACCACGGCTTCCACGGGAATGGGCTTGAGTCGCCTGACCAACATCGAGCGCTGGGCCACATACGGTTTTTCAGCATCTGACACCACGGATTCGGGGGCCTCGGATGTCAAATGATGGGGACAAAGATGCCCCAGCTTGTCAAACCAAAACAAAGCCATTTGGGTCAGCAATGCGCCCTTGCCCGGAATTGGCTCGTTCATCACCACATCGAACGCGCTGATGCGGTCTGAGGCCACCATCAACAGGCGATCGTCTCCGACGGCGTAGTTGTCACGCACTTTGCCGCGTGCCAGCAGCGGGAGGGATCCGAGGGTGTGGGAATGCAGCGTTGGGTTCATGGTAGGCGGCCAAGCAGTGTTGCACGCTGGCATTCGGCTGAACCAGAGACAAGCCGGTTTGGAAGGACTGGCGCTGGGTCCATTGCGCCAACATCCAAGCCCCTCTGGCAGTGCCTTCCAGCTCGTCGGTAGAGCGCCAGACAGCGTATCGTTCAAGCAAAGCAGCCACGGCTGCCACATAGGCTTCATTGTAGGACAACGGTCCTTCCAGAATGACCGGTGTGAACTGATCGCCGCTCAGGTGACGGATGATGTGTACCGTGGTTTCGGCTGCATACCAAGCTGCCAGTGCCGGGCGCAAATCCATGGGCACATCTTCAATGGCAATGATCTGATCGTGTTGCCAGACTTTGCCTGTCTGTCCGGCAAACGGTCCGCCTGCCTCACAAAAGGCTGGGGTGGCACGCCAACCTTGTTCCAATACTTGCAGCAAATGGGCGACATCCGCCAACGCAATATCCGCATCGCCTGCCAAAAACGCGTATTCGCGACCGCCCATGAAGCGTCCCGTGGGAATGCATTTGCCCTCGACACTCACATTCAGCAGCTCGTCACGTTGCGCGTTTAAAGGAACGGATTGACCGTGGGTGGCCATGATGACGACCCAAGTACCTGTGGATACCACGGTGGCACCCGGCATGGTGTGCAAATAGCGGGCCAGACAAGCGTTACTGTCGTGCGAGCCGACTTTCACTTGTGTGTGGTGTGGCAACCCTAGACATGCGGCCAATTCAGGCCTCAACTGACCCAGATCGTTCCATGCTGGTTGTATGGGTGGGGTGAGCACATCGAATCCTTCGGACCAAGCCCAACAGGAATGGCTCTGCTCATGTGGCGACCACAAATGGGTGTGACAACCCAAAGACGATAACTCGCTGGCCTTTTCTGCGCAAAACCACCAAGCCCAATATTGGGCATAGGGCAATACGTGGCGCACTCGCGCCCAGGCTTGCGGCTCAAAATGTTTCAGCCAAGCCAATTGCAAACCTGCGTTCAAACCCAAGGGCAATGCGGGTGAACCGGTTTCTTCGAACACACTGGCGCGTTGCTGAAATTGTTGCTGGAAGCGGCCGTACCCATTCCACTCGTAATCCATCGGCATCAGCAC